>NZ_KE992693.1:0-111790 GCF_000466465.2 Clostridium sp. KLE 1755 | reverse complement strand
GGCAGGCGCCCTGCTTGGAATCAAGCCGATTATCACTCTGAAGGAGGGAGAAATATTTCCTTCGGGAATCGGTCGGGTGAGAAAGAAAACCATGCTGAAAACAATTGATCTGCTCCTTGCCTATCTGCATGAGAGGGCTGCGAATATCAGCCGCTATTCCATCGCCGTAGGTTACGGCTATGACATGGCGGAAGCGCAGGAGTACCGGGCGCTTGTCCTGGAACGCCTGCGCGGTGAATACGGCGAGGTGGCTCTGCCTGTTTACCAGATTGGGGCTACGATTGGAGTGCACACCGGCCCTTATCCGATTGGCCTTGGCATTGTGGAGAAAGCCCTGCTTTAAAGAGCGGCTAGAAAGCCGTGAGAGACGTAACAGGCATCTGGCCTGTTTGACGAATCGGGATGAAGGTACGTAAAAAAGAAAGGCATGGAGAAAATGAGTTCAATAAAAATTGTGGCGGACAGTACCTGTGATCTGTCATCTGAACTGATCCGGGATTATGGAATTACCATTCTTCCTTTGAATATTGTGCTGGATATGACAAGCTACAGTGATGGTGAAGAGATTTCCCCGGATGAGATTTATGTCTGGGCACAGGCCAATAAACGGACGCCGAAAACAGCGGCTGTCGCATTTGACAGGGCGCTTGCGCTTGTAAAGGGCATGAAGGAAAATCAGGAGGAAGTGATTTTTATCGGAATTTCCTCAGAAATGTCCACGACCTGCAATGTGATGCGGCTGGTAAAGGAGGAGCTGGAATATGACAGAATGTTTATCATTGATTCCAGGAACCTTTCCACAGGTATCGGCCTGCAGGTACTTCGGGCTGCGCAGCTGGCGCAGGAGGGCCGGAGCGCGGAAAAAATAGTAAAGGAAATCGAGGAAGCCCGTGACAAGGTGAGAGCAAGCTTTGTCGTGGAAAGACTGGATTACCTGGCAATGGGAGGAAGATGTTCCACTGTAACAGCCCTGCTTGGCGGAAAGCTGAACCTGAAGCCCAGGATTGAGGTCAGCCAGGGAAAAATGTCCGCCGGGAGGAAATACAGAGGCGCCCAGGATAAGGTCATCATGAAGTATGTTCAGGATATGCGTGACAACCTTCTGGCGGCGGACGGTCACAGGGTATTCATTACCCATTCCGGCTGCCCTGATGAGGTAATCCGGCAGGTACGGGATTTCCTGGAGGGGCTGGAGCATTTTGAAGATATCCGGGTGACCAGGGCTGGCGGCGTAATTTCCAGCCATTGCGGGCCGGGAACGCTTGGCGTTTTATATTATGAGAAATAGTTACGGTAAATAAAAATATGGCGCGATTTTTGCATTACATATGAATGAAATGTGCAAAAGGGGATACGGCTTCCGGGAAGGAAAACCATATCCCCTTTTGTAATACAACCTTTTGCACAACGGCATCAGCCATTGTTTGCAAATATGTAATTTGCCAGCCAGAACAGCAGGAAGGTATGGGCGGGATAGAAAACATAGAAGAAATATTTCAGCCCGGGCCCCTTCTGCCTGTTATATCGCAGCATGAATGGCAGCGCAATGATCATCATCCACTGGGTAGCATTTCCTGTTCCTGATGTAAACATTTCCGAACTGAACTGGTAAATGCAGAATATGCTGTATACAACGCAGAGCCAGTCTTTCTTTTCACGCAGGAAGTACATCAGGACTCCCAGGACAATAAAGTCAAAGCCGTATTCATTCAGAACGAGGCTGGGGATGATTCCTGTCAGGGTATCCCCGCTTAAATTACCGGCAAAAGGAATAATGAAAGGAATAGTGTAATACAGGAATTGCACAAGGAATATGGCGATGAGCAGAAGCGTTCCCTTTTTTCTGTCCCGGAGGAACAGCTCAATCGTACTGATAATGACCCCGGTCAAAAACAAGGGGAGGAAGATGTTATGATTGCCATAGCCGTTTTCCGTTACCATGAGACAGTTATCCAGGGCATAGCCAAAAACGGTCATGAAAATGCTCATCAGGTACAGGCGCAGCAGATAACGCTTCCTGTTTTTCGTATAGTGATATCCCCACACCATACAGAAAAGAAACAGGGGATAAGAGCCTCTCCCGAGCCACCGGAACCAAAAGGGGGCGGAAGGAAAATAATAACTGATGTGGTCGAGTACCATAAGGATTAAAGCAATCATTTTCAGTGTAAAGGTGGTCATGGCATCTTCTCCGATCTTTTTTCCGATGGCGGCAATCGCTGTATGAGATATTTTCACCGGTTTTTATTAGAGTATATCCCGGAAAAATGAAGAAGCGGCCCTGGAAAAACCAAAGAATTTCTAAAGAAACTCTTTGATTTTCCGGAAAATTGGAACAGGGCGGTCAGATATGTATTTTTTTTCGCAGTGCAAACAGTGCCAGCACATTAGGGAAGACCATGATTCCATTAATCAGATCCGTAAATCCCCAGACCAGATCCATGGGGAGCACCGCGCCGATATAAATCATGACTATATAGCACAGATGATAGGAGATAATCCCTGTCTCCCCGAACAGGTATTCCACGGCGCGCTCCCCGTAGTAACACCAGCCGATGAGGGTGGTAATGGCGAAGGCCACCAGAGCCAGGGACAAGAGCGGCGCGCCGCCGAAGGGAAGGTAGGTAAAGGCGGCGGAGGTGAGGCTGGCGGAGCCAAAGCCCCGGATGGATGCCGGGTTTTTCTGAATGTTGGTGACGATAACCAGCCCCGTAACCGCACACATGACTACAGTATCCCAGAAAACCGCCGTCATGGAAATCAGGCTTTGTCTTCTGGGATCCCTGGTTTCGGAGGAAGCGGCGGCAATGGCTGCGGTGCCGATGCCGGCTTCATTGGTGAACAGTCCCCTGGCAATGCCGAAGCGGGCGGCGCTTTGCAGCGTGCTTCCGATAAAACCGCCTGCGGCCGCTTTTGTCCGGAAGGCGCTGCTTACAATCAGCGATATTCCGGAGAGCAGGAAATCCCTGTTCAGGACAAGCAGATACAGACAACAGGCAATATAGAAGAAGCCCAGAGCCGGAACCATGCGGGTACAGAATTTGCCGATGGATTTGACACCGCCCAGAATGACCAGGCCGGCGGTAAATGCTGCCAGAATGCCAATGATATGCGGTGATACGGGAGCAATGGTGTTTACCGCCTCCGTGATTGCGGAGGACTGTGTGGTGCAGCCCACCCCAAATGCGGCAAAGAGGGCACAGAGGGCGTAAACAATTCCCAGCCCCCGGCAGTGCAGCCCTTTTTCCAGGACATACATGGGACCGCCCACATAGGTTTTGTCAGGCTTCTGCTTTTTAAAAAGTACGCTGAGATAGCATTCCGCATAGCAGGTAGCCATGCCAAGAATACCGGTTATCCAGCACCAGAACAGCGCGCCGGGGCCGCCGATGGCAATAGCGGTGGAGACGCCCACAATATTACCGGTTCCAAGTGTCGCCGCCAGTGTTGTGGCAAGTGCTGCAAAACCGGACAGATTGGCGCCCTTTCCCTCTTTTTCCGGGGTTACGGACAGGCGTATGGCCTTCAGGGTGAGTTTTTGGGGGAACTTCAGTTTCGTGGTAAAATACAGATGGGCGGAGGAGAGGAGTATAAGAACGGGAAAACCCCACAGCAGTTGATTGATGTATTCCAGAATGGAAAGCATACGGGCCTCACAGTTTTTTCTATACTATATGCGGCCGGGGACAGGGATATGTATGCAGGCTGAGCGGCGGGAGGGTCTGCCAAGCCACCCGCCTGATGAGGGCAGAGCCCATCCTACAGAAGGAAAAGGGCAAGACAGGTAAGGGCTGCCAGGAAAACAAGGTTCAGCCCGGTGAAATGGGAAAGGTAGCGTCCTTTTTCGCATCCTGGCGTCTGTGCATATTGTTTATAGGAAATCAGGCTGGCCAGGGAAGCGATAAGCGTGCCCAGCCCTCCGATGTTCACGCCTACAAGCAGAGGCAGATAATTTTTCGTAAAACCGGAAAGCAGGATGGCGGCCGGTACATTGCTGATGCCCTGGCTGGCAAGAATGGCCACAGGAAGCTCATGGCCGGAAAGCACTGTGCGCAGAAGGTCAACGATCACAGGCAGACGCCCCATGTTTCCGATGAAGATAAAGAAAAATACAAAGGTCGCAAGCAGTCCGTAATCAGCTCTGCGCAGAAGCCCGCGGTCAGTAAAAAGCAGTACAACGGTAACGATGACAAGAACCGCCTGCCAGCATATTAAATGAAGCACACAGCCAAGGCACAGGAAGAACAGCAGCGTATATGTGATCAGGGGCCGCCGCCGCATCGGCCCGGTTTCCGCGAAAATCTCCTGCACATAAACCTTTTCTCCCGGCTTTAGGAACAAGAAAAGAAGAAGCAGCAGCGCGGAAAGCAGTGTATAGGGAAGCATGATTCCCAGGAATTCGGAAAAGCTCATGCCGGACAGACTGTAAAGATAAAGATTCTGCGGGTTGCCGATAGGAGTCAGCATACTGCCCAGATTGGCTGCAATGGTCTGCAGGACGATGACAAAAACCATCAGCTTTTCCTGTCCTGTAATTGTGAGAATCAGCACGGTAAAGGGGACAAAGGTAATCAGAGACACATCATTCGTAATAAGCATGCTCATAAAAAAACACAGGAATACAAGGACGCCCGCCAGCTGCCTTGTATTTTCCGTTTTAGACAGTACAAATACGGCCAGCTTCTGAAAAAAGCCGATTTGCTGGAAGCCGTTCATCACGCACATCAGGGAAAAAAGAAGGGCGAGAACGCGGAAATCTATGTAGGAAAAATAGGCGGTGTCCGGAGGAACCAGAAATGCGGAGATTATGGCAAGAATACCGGATATGTAAAGTACAGGATCTTTTTTGAATGCAGTACGTATTTTTTTCATTGGGAAACCTTTCTTCTGCAGGGGACCGGGGCTTATCCATCCCGTTTTTTTCGTTAAAAATTACAGCTGCCTGGTTACTTCACAGTTACTGCGCCCGCATCCAGACAGTTGCCAAATATTTACCATTGCCAATCATAATCCACAGAGAAAGGTTCGTCAATCGGCTTTTTGCCGAAAAAGCGACCACAAATTTGACGCATCGCTTATGGACAGGGCAATCATTGTAACGTACAATAAAAAGAACAGGAGTTTCAGGCGTGGTAATGCATAAATATTCATATGAGCTGTGGTTGTACGCATGGCTGCATTCCTCGCCGGAACGCAGATAATGGGGGGAGAAGATGAAAAAGTACAGTAAGGAAAATATACAGACGGTGCTGAAAATGGCATGGCCGTCCGTACTGGAGTCGTTTTTTGTTGCGCTTGTGGGAATGGTGGACTCTTTGATGGTAAGCCGCGTGGGCGCGCATGCGGTGGCTGCGGTGGGGTTGACTACCCAGCCGAAATTTATCGGACTTGCCATGTTCATTGCGGTGAATGTTTCTGTATCCGCACTGGTTGCCAGACGCAAGGGGCAGAAGAACCGGAGGGGCGCCAATGAGGTTTTGTGCGCGGCGAGTGTGTTTGTTCTGGTGATGTCGGTGGTGGTCAGCCTGATCTGCGTGGCTTTTGCAGATCCGATCATCCGGCTGTGCGGTTCGGAGGAAGCTTCCCATGCGGAGGCCGTGCAGTATTTCAGAATCATTATGGGATTCATTATTTTTACTGTTGTCTCTCTGGTGGTTAACGCGGCGCAGAGGGGGGCCGGAAATACAAAAATTGCCATGAAAACCAATGTGGCGGCCAATGTGGTAAATGTTATTTTTAACTATCTGCTGATAGAGGGGCATTTCGGCTTCCCTGCGCTGGGAGTTTCGGGAGCGGCCATCGCCACGGTAATCGGCAGCGTGGTGGGCTGCGTCATGAGCCTTGTAGCCGCCTGCAAAGGGGACTTTATCAGTATTCCTTATATGTGGAAGGAGAAAATACGGCCGACGCTGGAATCCGCAAAGAGCATGATAAAAATCGGTTCCAGTGTCCTGGCGGAACAGCTTCTCGTAAGAGTCGGCTTCCTTTCCGTGGCTGTAATGGCGGCAAAAATGGGAACAGCTGCCTTTGCGGCCCATCAGGTGGGAATGAATGTAATGAGCCTTTCCTTTTCCTTTGGGGATGGCATGCAGGTAGCGGCTGTGGCGCTTATCGGCCAGAGCCTTGGGGCAAAGGACGTGGAGATGGCAAAAAAATACGGAGGGATCTGCCAGAATATCGGGCGGATGATCGCCGTTGTGCTGGCGGTAATCTATCTGTCCTGCGGCGCATTCCTGTACCGGCTGTTCTTTACGGAACCGGAGATCATTGCCATGGGAGTGGAAATCATGCGGGTTATCGTGGTAGTGGTGCTGCTGCAGATTGCCCAGGTTATCTATATGGGCTGCCTGCGGGGCGCGGGAGATGTGATTTATACCACCATCGCTTCCACCATCAGCGTAACAATTGTAAGGCCCATTGCCAGCTATCTGCTCTGCTATACCGCCGGGCTGGGAATTATCGGTATCTGGTTCGGTGTCTGCGCCGATCAGCTGGTGCGGTTTATATTGACGAGCCTGCGGTTTAGATCGGGGAAGTGGACGAAGATTAAGATATAGGAAAAAGCTGGTGAACCATGCTTTGGGAATTACAGGTGAAGCGGGTGAAGAGGCAGGTATAGGAAAAAAATATGGATAAATTCATTTCCCACGGTAATAATGTGAATCTGCGGCAAATCCGTGAAGCGGAACGCTTTTCTCATATAGAAGTTTATAAAAGCAGGGAATTATTCCGCGAAGGCTCGTGGCTGCAGAAGCCTGTCCGTACAATTACTGACTTATATCCCTGTTTTGAAACATGCAGGGATATCCGCATGCTGGATTTGGGCTGCGGTGTGGGCCGTAATTGCATCCCTTTTGCCATGAGGTTCCCTGAAACCTGTAAAATAGAAGGCGTTGATATCCTGGAAACAGCGATTACAATGCTTCATGAAAACTGCGTAAAATACGGGGTGGAAAAGAACATCACGGGCCATATCGCGCCGTTGGAATATTATCCTATCCGGAAAAACTCTTATGATTTTATTATTGCAGTTTCAGCATTGGAGCATGTGGAATCGGAAACGGCATTTACAGACATTCTCTGGAAAATCGGGAATGGAATTAGCAAAAATGGGATGGTTTGCCTGATTATAAATTCAGATATCACGGAAATTGATCTTGAAAGAGGATGCCAAGTGACTCCTCAGTTTGAAGTAAACATGAAAACAGAAACGTTAATAGAGTTGATAAATGCAGTATTCTGCGGCTGGAAAACGGAAAAATTGACCGAAAAACAGCAAAGCTATGAAATACCAAGAGCTTTTGGAACAGTACAATTGAATACGTGCGTTGTGACTTATGTGGGAAGAAGGATGGACTGATTAATTGGAAAATAAACCAACACAGGATGGGACATTTAAAAAATTGTATCATATTGATAATTTGCCGCAGGATGCCGTATGGAGGGACAAAATTGGCCTTTGTACCCGTTCCCTGGGGCAAGCGGCAGGCAGCAGGAACCTTTATGTGAATATAGACAGTGTGCCGCCTGGCGCTTACAGCACCCGTTTTCACAGCCATTCCCAGCAGGAAGAGTTTTTTCTGGTTCTGGAGGGATGCGGAACACTGCATCTTAATGATGATTGTATTCCGGTAAAGGCGGGAGATTTCTTTGCCAAGCCGGCGGGAGAGGGAATTGCGCATACATTTTACAATTCAGGGGAAAAACCGTTGGTTCTGCTGGATGTGGGAACTGTGGAAAAGGAAGATACCTGTATATATCCAAGGGATAATATGCTGATGCACAAGTCCAATGGCATAACAAGAGTTTTCCGCCTTGACAGCGAAGAACATACCTGGACTTCAGAACCGAATGAGGAAGTTGTAGATGAAAATGGCTGTACGACAGATTCTTTGCAGGTCCTAAAATGAACTTGCTGTCTCAGGTCTGCTATGATATCATGGCAGCAGGACAGACAAGGAATCAACAGGCAGGATTTGGGTAAAATGGTGATATACGCATCAGCTTTACTGTTACCCGAAATTGTATAATATAATCCTGATGAGCAATGGATAGACATTGCAATGATGTTTGGATTTGCAAAAAAAAAGCGGCGGGAATGTGGAAATTGCAAACCGTATTTTTGAGGTACGCCTGTATAACTATTTTTTAGCTACGGCAGAGGCACAAAGCAGTAAAATTGGTATCAGGGAAATACAACTCGGTGACAGGATTTTGATAGAGGCCGTGGTTTAACATATCTGTGAAAATCCTGGACCGTTACTACAGAAAAGAGGAGTCTGTTTTGGAAAAGAAATTTAAAGAGCTTTATCTTGCGGGAGAAATTGAATTTGAGGAAATCGATGATTATGTTGAAAAATGGAATAACAGTGACGAACCCTGTACGCTTCGTGAATACCTCGGACTGAATGCACAGGAAGAGGATGTATGGATTGAAGACAGCGACGAAGCGCTGCAGGAGCTTCTTGACAGTCAGAAAAAGGGAAGCAGAGCATGAGCTGGCTGGATTTGCACATGCATTCGGAAGTAAGCCTGGACGGGGAATATTCTCCAAAGCAGCTCGCCGGGCTTTGCCATGAGAAAGGCCTGAAGGTGGCGGCGCTGTCTGATCATAATTCAGTCAGGGGCGTGGAAGAAATGATGGTATCCTGCGCCCGTTTCGGTATCCGCGGGATACCGGCGGTGGAGCTGGACTGCACCTTTGACGGCGTGGACCTGCACCTGCTGGGTTATGGAATCGATTATCATGACAGCAGATACGCAGAACTGGAAAACAGGATACTTTCCCGGAAAAAGGAAAATTCCTTTCGTGCAATGAAGATACTGCGGGACATAGGGATTATTTTTGAGGAAGAAAAGGTTCTGGCCCTTTCCCGGAATGGAATTGTGGTGGGAGAAACTATTGCGGAAGCGGCACTGGCAGATGAACGCAATCTCAACAATCCCCTGCTTCTTCCTTACCGGCCGGGCGGTGAGCGGGGAGACAATCCCTATGTCAATTTTTTCTGGGATTTCTGTTCCCAGGGGAAGCCGGCCTATTTCCCGGCAGATTATCCTGCTTTTGAGGAAGCGCAGCAGCTGATAGAGGATACAGGCGGAATATCGGTGATAGCCCATCCGGTCAATACCGTAGGCAAAAACCGGGACAGAATACGCACGATGGTGAAAATGGGCGTATCAGGGCTGGAGGTCTACAGCAGCTACCATACTGCAGAGGATGTAACCTGGTTTCATCAGCTGGCAGAGGAACTGGAGCTGCTGGAAACGATGGGAAGTGATTTCCATGGAAAGACCAAGCCTTCTGTCGTATTGGGAGGGACAAATGCCAGGCTGCTGAAAACGAATGCGGCGCCGGGAGAGGAAAACGGTCCTTCTCAGGAAGAGCGCACGCTCGCTTTGCTGGATTATCTTCTGAAAATCCACGCCACCTTTCGGTAACCGGATGGAGTAAAGCTTCAGCCCCGTCTGAGCTGTTACAATAATTCAGTTACCGGAACGAACTGGCAGGAAAAAACATTGATTTTGTTTTCATAAAAATATTGACAAAAGAAAAAAAACTCATTACATTATAAATATCCTTTATAAAGTATCTTTTTAAAGTGCTGCCGAAAAATACAGGGTAAAGAATTAACCTCAGGGGCACGGGAATAAGAAGCAAAACAGATATTGGGAGAATGGATGAAGGCAGATACCAGATTAATGAAGCAACTGAATAAAAGTACGCTGCGGAACATCCTTTCACAGAAAAGGACGGCTACCAAGCCTGAGCTGGCAAAATACAGCGGCCTGAGCGTGGTGACAGTGAATGCCCTGCTCTCTGAAATGCTTTATAGCGGTGAGGTGCAGGAAGGCGGAAACGCGCCCTCCGGCGGCGGGCGTCCCTCCATGCAGTACCGCTATAATTACGATTACCGCACAGTAGCTGTGGTATACGGGCATCAATTGGAGGGGCGAAGCTACATACATACGCTGGCCGTTAATCTGGACGGTAAAAAGCTGTGGGAACGGCAGGAATACATGGAGGAGATCGGTCCTGAGAGCTTTGACTCCGCTCTGGATGAGGTATTTGCCGCCTTCGGCAATATCGGGCTGATTGCTTTTGGCCTGCCGGGGGAGGCGATTGGCAATGAGGTAATCATCAACGATTTCAAAGGGCTGGAGGGACGCGTATTTCTTCCCCGGATCAGGGAGCGCTATCAGGTTCCTGTCCTGTTTGAAAATGATATCAATGCCATGACCTACGGCTATTATCAGTCAAAATGCGCAGAAGGAGAAGCCTGTGTGGCAGGGATTTATTTTCCGCGATCCTTTTTTCCCGGGGCGGGCCTGGTCCTTAACGGCAGCATTTACTATGGCGCTTCACATTTTGCGGGAGAGATGGGAGCTATGTACACGCCGGTGCCGTGGGATAAGCTGGATTATTTTGATGGAGAGCAGGTGCTTCACCAGCTGGAGGAGGTCCTGGTTTCCTACAGCTGTATCGCCGCACCGTCCCGTTTTGTCCTGTATGGTGATTTTTTCACTGCTGATATGTCCCGCCTTCTGGAACAGCGTGTGGGAAGCCGGCTGGGCGGAAGCTTCCGCGTCCGTGTGGAGACCTCCGAAAAGCTGGAGGAGGATTACGAAACCGGCATGATAAGCCTTGCTCTGAAGCGTATCGTAGAGGATATGGATGCGCTGCAGGACAGGGAAGTAAAGCTTTAAAGGAGCTATAAAGGATAATCAGCAACCGGAAAAAGTTACGGTAAATTATAAGAAATGAGGATGGATACAGCGATGAATCAGAAGGAAAGAATGCTGGCCGGGCTGCCTTATAAGGCATGGCTGGACGGCCTGACGGAAGAACGTGAGGAGAATAAGAAGCGGATCTACCGCTATAACAATACGCCGCCGGAGCAGGGAGAAGAGCTCGGTGCGCTGATCAGGGAAATTATCGGAAAATGCGGGAAAAATATTTTCATTGAACCGCCGTTCCGCTGCGATTACGGCAGCAACATTGAAGTGGGTGAGAATTTCTTCGCCAACTATAACCTGACAATCCTGGATGTGGGAAAGGTGACCATAGGTAAAAATGCACAGATCGCACCCAATGTTTCAATCTTTACCGCAGGCCATCCCGTACATCCTGATTCCAGGAATTCAGGCTATGAATATGGCATCAGCGTGACCATCGGCGACAATGTATGGCTGGGAGGCAATACAGTGATCAATCCGGGCGTAACCATCGGGAACAATGTGGTAATCGGCGCCGGGAGCGTTGTGACAAAGGATATTCCTGATAATGTGATCGCAGTGGGCAATCCCTGCAGGGTGCTGCGCGCAATCACGGAGGAGGATCGAAAATACTATTTTAAAGACCGGGAATTTGACGTGGATGATTATAAACCGGAGTAAAAGGAACCGCAGATGAAACAGTCCAGACCCTTAAGAGAAAACAGAAAGCATGGAGATTTACTGTTCCCTGTCAGCGCATATGAGACAAAAATGGAAGAGGATTTCCAGATGCCGCTGAGCTATCACTGGCATCCGGAAATTGAGATTTTCTTCATTACTTCAGGCAAGGCCAATTTTCAGGTGGAGGCGGAACAGTTCGTGATTGAGGAGGGGGATGTGCTTTTAATTAAGCCCAATACCCTCCACGGCTCCCATGACTGCTTCGGGACAAAGCTGGAATTCAGGGCGGTGGTTTTTGACTACAGCTTCCTTTCCGGGATGGCCAATGACAGAATTGAACAGAAATATCTGCAGCCCTTGCTGGCGCAGGAGCAAGGCAGATATATCCTGCTGCGGGAGAAGAACAGCATTCAGAAGGCGCTGTTTGAAATGCTCAATAAAACCTTCTTTGTTTTCGATGAAAAGGAAAAGGGCTATGAGCTGCTTGTCCGCGCTTACCTTCTTCAGGTGGTTTACGATATTATCATGCTTCAGAAGGAAGAAATCCAGCCGGTGAAGGCCAATACGAGAAAGAGTGAAATGATCCGGAAAATTGTAGGTTTTGTGGAGGAAAATTATACCCAGCGCATCGTCCTGAACTCTCTGGCAGCCTACCTTTCCGTAAGCGAGGGCTATCTGTGCCGTTTCTTCAGGGAAAATTTCCATATGACCTTTGTGGAATATGTGCAGCGGGTCAGATTCCGGAAAGCGGAACGCCTTTTGAAGGAAACGGATGATCCGGTGGGAAAGATTGCGTTGGATGTGGGCTTTGGAAGCGGGAACTATTTCACCACAGAGTTTGGGAAGCTGTATCATACCACACCGCAGAAATACAGAAAAGGTCAGGATACTTAAAAAACTGGTCAATATACATAATGAATCCATAAAAAAGAATGAATATAATGGTGGCAGACAGGTGAACAGCCTGTTTGCCATTTTTTGGATCTGTCCAAGATATTGACAGTTCCTTATCCAAACAGAGGAGGATTTGCTATGTATACAATGAGTCAGGAAGGAAATGCCCTCGTTTACCGTTATGATGGTGAGGTGCTTTCCGTAGAGCCCTGGGGAGCCAACAGCTTCCGTGTCCGTTCCACGATTCTCGGAGAACTGGAGGATACGGATTATGCATTGCTTAAACAGGATGAAGTGAAAGCTGAAATAACCGTGGGTGAGTATCGTTCGGAAATTGTGAACGGGAAAATCCGTGCGGTCCTTGAAGTGAGCAACTGGTCAAAGAAGTGTGATATTTCTTTTTACAACCAGAATGGGAAGCTTCTTTTAAAGGAAGCGGGAGAGGGCGGCGCCCTGAATAAGAAAAACCGTTTCTTCAAACCCATCATCGGAGGAGATTTTCACCTGACCGTGACCTTTGCTTCCGAGCCGAAGGAAAAGCTGTTCGGTATGGGACAGTACCAGCAGGATATCCTGAATGTAAAAAACTGCAATCTTGAGCTGGCCCACAGAAATTCCCAGGCAAGCGTTCCCTTCGTGCTGTCGGATCAGGGCTATGGCTTCCTGTGGCACAATCCGGCTGTCGGCCGTGTGAGCTTTGCCTCCAACACCACAGAGTGGTATGCGGAAAGCACAAAGCAGATGGATTACTGGATTACCGCAGGGGATACGCCGGATGAAATCGAGCGTGCCTATGCGGATGCTACGGGCAAGGTGCCCATGATGCCTGAATATGGAATGGGCTTCTGGCAGTGCAAGCTGCGTTACTGGAATCAGGAGCAGCTGCTGGAGGTGGCCAGGGAATATAAAAAGAGAAATATTCCCATTGATGTCATCGTCTGTGACTTTTTCCACTGGCCGAAAATGGGTGATTTCCGTTTTGACGAGGAATTTTTCCCGGATCCGGACGCTATGGTCAGGGAGCTGAAAGACATGGGAATCGAGCTGATGGTTTCCGTATGGCCCCAGATCGACTGGAAAAGTGAAAACTATGAGGAAATGAAACAGAAGGGGCTTCTTGTAAAGGCGGAAAAGGGTGTGGACATCGCCATGCTTTACAATGGCAACAGCACCTTCTATGATGCCACCAACCCCCGTTCACGCGCATATGTATGGGACAAATGCAAGCAGAATTACTATGACAAGGGAATCAAGGTATTCTGGCTGGATGAAGCGGAGCCGGAATACAGCGGTTATGATTTCGATAATTACCGTTATTATCAGGGAACCAATGCCCAGATTGGAAACATCTATCCCCAGGCTTATGCGAGAACCTTCTATGAAGGACAGACGGAAGCCGGGCAGGAAGATGTGGTTAACCTGCTTCGCTGCGCATGGGCCGGCAGCCAGCGTTACGGCGCGCTTGTATGGTCAGGAGACATCCATTCCGACTGGGAGACCTTCCGCAGACAGGTATGTGCCGGCCTGAATATGGGCGTGGCGGGGATTCCGTGGTGGACCACCGATATCGGCGGCTTTTCCGGAGGAAACCCGGAGGACGAAAGCTTCCGCAGGCTGCTGGTACGCTGGTTTGAGTGGGGAACCTTCTGTCCGGTAATGCGTCTGCATGGTGACCGTGTCCCTTCTCAGAGAGTGATGAATCAGGCGGGAGAGGTGATGCAGCCCACCGGCGCTGATAATGAGGTATGGAGCTTCGGCGGTGAAAACTGTGAAACCCTGGTAAAATACATCCGTTTCCGTGAAGCCATGAGACCTTATACCAGAAAGCTGATGGAAGAGGCCCATACCCTGGGCAGGCCCGTAATGCGTACCATGTTCTATGAGTTCCCGGAGCAGGAGTGCTGCTGGGATATGAAGGAGCAGTATATGTACGGAAGCGACATGCTGGTTGCCCCGGTTATGTATGAGGATGCTGTGGAGCGTCAGGTATATCTTCCCGCAGGCGCAAAGTGGACGCTGGTTCATGACGGAACGGAATACGAAGGCGGGCAGACCGTTACTGTAAAGGCAGATCTGGATGTGATCCCTGTCTTTTTACGCGACGGAAAGCTTTCTGAGCTGGTGGGGCTGATTTAAAAAAGGAAACTGCGCAGCAGCCCAGTGTGGCTGCTGCGGCAGGAATTACGGCCATCCTGGCCCTGGCAGGCAGATGCCTGGAAAATAAAGCCGTAAGGAAGGTCACGCAGCCGCTTGCAGCAGTGCATTCTCTGTGCGCCCTGGCCTCCGTGCTTTAAGATCCCAGGTTCTCCTGCCGGTACTGGCTCGGAGACACGCCGTATTTCCTTTTAAAGGTCCGGCTCATGTGGAATTCGTCGCAGAAACCGAAATTCAGCGCTGTTTCATGAAGCTTGACCTCCGGCTGGCTTAACAGGAACTGGCGCACCATTTCCAGCTTTACATCCATCTGATAGGCATACAGCGTCTTGCCGTATGCCTTTTTAAATTGGTTGGAAAGCGTCCTTTCACATACAAAGAAACGATCTGCCAGGTCCTTCCCTGTAAAAAAAGTCTGGGGCGTCGTCTGAATCAGCCGTGATGCTTCTGCCAGAATATTGTGGGAGGAAGAGGCTGACACCGGCTTTTCCTGCTGCTCCTTCAGCTCGCAGAGAAGCAGGTTTATGAGAAGGGAAAGCTTATCCTCACGCAGAGAAGAGCCGTTCCACCGCAGGGAGATGATTTCCTGGAAAATCTCTTTTATCCGGGGATTATCCTGACAGTGAATCAGGGAATGAAATTCCGCCAGCCGGGAAGAGGAAGCATTCCCCATGCGTTCCGCCTCCAGCGGTTTTACATGAATATACATGTGTTTATTATTAGGGGTGCACAGCCCCTTCCCATAATGGTGCCTGCCTGCCGGCAGAATGAGCAAATCATCGGAATGCATTTCATAACAGGAGTTTTCCTCCATAATCCGCCAGCTTCCATCAAGCATATACAGGAAATCATGCTCGTCCATAACCCTGTCCGGATGAGACGTGGGGTTGATAAAGGTTATATAATTGGCCGAACTGACGCGCCGCGGGCTCATCAACTGAAAATAAGCGCTCATATTGCCCTCCGTTAACGGTTCATTCCCTTCACAGTTACTGTTAACAGCTGACTGAAGGGTTACCTTGCTTTTCCATATTATACATGCTGCTTTCCATAATAGCAATGGAAAAGCTTTGCTGTGCCTGTTAGGATAAATATAAATCAAGCGGCATTTGGAAAACTTCCCAAATGTGACGCAGCGCAGGAGGATAACAAATATGGAAAAAAACAGACAGAGCAGTCCGGTTTCCTTAAGAAAGGTACAGGTAACCGATGCATTCTGGAAGCATGAAATGGAGCTGGTACGCAGGGAAGTCATTCCTTATCAGTGGGAGGCGTTAAACGACCGCATTCCGGAGGCTGATCCCAGCTTCTGTATGCGCAACTTTAAAATTGCCGGAAAAATAACGGCGCAGAGAAAGGAAATGGGCGCGGATTATAAAGAAGTAAAGTGGCCTATTATTTTCCAGCCGCTGCCGGAGGATATGGAGCATATGGAGGATCGTTTTTACGGCTGCCTGTTCCAGGATAGCGATTTCTCCAAATGGATCGAGGCGGTGGGCTACTCTCTGACCCAGCATCCCGATGCAGAGCTTGAAAAGACAGCGGATGAGGCAATTGACATCGTATGCGCCGCACAGCAGGAAAACGGTTATCTGGATACCTATTACATCATCAATGATATGTCAAAGGTATTCACCAATCTTAAGGATAACCATGAGCTTTACTGCTTTGGGCACCTCACCGAGGGCGCCGTTGCTTATTACCAGGCGACAGGAAAGGATAAGCTTCTGAAGGCTGCGCAAAGATATGCGGATTATATCGCTTCCTGTTTCGGCCCCGAACCGGATAAGAAAAAGGGATATCCCGGCCATGAGATCGCAGAGATGGCACTGGTGCGTCTCTATGAAGCGACGGGCGATGACAAATATCTGAATCTGAGCCGTTTCTTTGTGGATCAGCGTGGAACCAGACCTTACTATTTTGATGCGGAGCATCCTGAAGCCGTGAAAAAAGGCCATGAGGATGAGCTGCGCTATCAGTACAACCAGGCCCACCTGCCTGTCCGGGAACAGGATGAGGCTGTAGGACATGCGGTGCGTGCGGTTTATCTGTATTCCGGTATGGCGGATATTGCCAGGCTGACAGGAGATGAAGCGCTCTATGCGGCCTGCGAGAAGCTTTGGGACAATATCACCCGCAAGAAAATGTACATCACCGGAGGTATCGGCGCCACCCATATGGGCGAGGCCTTTTCCTTCAATTACGATCTGCCCAATGATACGGCATATGCGGAAACCTGTGCTTCCATCGGACTCGTTTTCTTTGCAAGGAGAATGCTGGAAATCAAAGCAGACAGAAAATACGCCGACGTGATGGAACGTGCCCTTTACAATGGCATCCTCAGCGGCATGGCTCTGGACGGCAAAAGCTTCTTCTATGTGAATCCTCTGGAAAGCCTGCCGGAGGCCTGCCACAAGGACGAACGTAAATTCCATGTAAAACCCGTCCGCCAGAAATGGTTCGGCTGTGCCTGCTGTCCTCCCAATATCGCAAGACTGCTCAGCTCCATTGCATCTTATGCCTATACGGAAGCGGAGGATTCCCTTTATGTGCATCTGTATATGGGCAGCGTCCTGGAAAAGGACTGCGGCGGTAAAAAGCTGGATCTGCGAATTACTTCCGACTTCCCCTGGGACGGTAAGGTGACGGCTGAGGTCAATGCCGAGGCGCCGACAGCCTGCAGGATCGCTTTCCGCATTCCGGGCTGGTGCAGGGATTATACCATAAACGGGAAAAAAGGCCTCCGGGAAGGCGAGTCAGTAACCGAAAACGGTGAAACCAGAACGGTGAAAGACGGCTACCTTATCATCGACAGAGTATGGGAAGGCGGAGAAAAGCTGGAACTGGAATTCCCCATGGAGGTTCGCCTGATGCAGGCGGACGGCAGGGTGAGAGAGGACATCGGCAAGGCCGCCGTGATGAGAGGGCCTGTCGTTTACTGTATGGAGGAAGCGGACAACGGCAAAAATCTCCATCTGTGCTCCCTGGCAGCGGATCCTGCGCCGGAAGCAAAGGCGGAAGAGAAGCTTGGACAGCGCATGGTCACTGTGACAACAAAGGGAAAACGCCTTGTCATGCAGCCTGAGGAAGCAGGGGAGCTGTATCAGGAGTACAGCAGGCCTGAATATGAAGAAGTACAGCTTCAGTGGATTCCTTATTTTGCCTGGGCCAACAGGGGCGAGGGTGAAATGCAGGTATTTATTAAGGCGGAATAAACAGGTAAAGGTTTTGGATTCAAACCAATAATGTAGAAATATGCTGGATTTTCGGGAAGAAAAAAGATGCCTGTGGCGGACTTTTTCTTCCCTTTTTTTAAACATTATAATCTGCTGCAGGATTCGCCATGCCCCGTACAGCCCTGAAAAAGGCGGGTTTTCAGGTGATAGCCGCAGCTGCAAAGAAGACTGCCGGCTGCCTGAAGGCGCATTCTGTCAATTATCGCAGGAAGGGATTGCCTTTTCCTGAAAGTCAACGTATAATAAGGATGCTTGGTTGCAGGAAACTTGTTTTCGCAGAAAGGATTTAGTATGACGAAAAAAGTGAAAGGCAGGATACTGAAAGCGGCGCTGACGCTTGCAGCGGTATGTGCGCTGACGGTACCGTCCATGACAATACGGGCAGATAAAACGGCAGAGGCCGGAGATGATACACAGGTAATCCAGACGGCTGTACAGGTGCAGGATACGGTCCAGCCCTCCGGGACAGGACAGGCGGCCGGTGAAGAGGCGGTTCCCCTGCCTGTGGCAGATCCGGAAGAGTATACCGGACAGCTGCAGGACATCCGCCAGATTCTGCAGACGCAGCTGGAACAGGTACAGCTGCAGATCCAGACGCTTACCCAGCTTCAGGAAGCCTCCGTCATTGATGCGGCGCAGCTGCAGCTTCTGGGACAGCTGCAGGCGCTGGAGCAGACGCAGGTGCAGCAGATAGCCATGACGGATGCCCAGATTGAAGCGTTTATGGGACTGGCGGCCGTACAGGAAGAGCTTCCGGCAGGGCCGGAAATCATTTTCGTGGGAGATTCCAGGTTCGTGCAGATGAACAATGCGGTGGGCGACAACGGTTTTGTATGGATAGCCAAATCCTCCCAGGGTTATAAATGGTTTGCATCCGAAGCCATACCCCAGATCGATGAAGCGGTTGGCAATGGGACGAAGATCATTATTAACCTCGGCGTAAACGATGTGGCAAATGTGAATGCTTATGCCGAGCTGGTGAACAGGAAGGCCGCAGAATGGATGCAGAAGGGCGCAACCGTCTATTATTCCTCCGTGAACCCTGTGGAGAATGGAAAATACATAACCAAATCCATGGTAAGCAATTTCAACAGGAAGCTGCAGGCGCGCCTCAGCCCGGAAATCCACTGGATAGACAGCTATTCCTATCTTCAGGGGACAGGCTATACGCTTACGGACGGCCTCCATTTCAGCAATGGGACCTACAAGAATCTGTACCGTTATTATCTCTCTGCTTTGGGACGCGCATAATGTGGATGTTTTTTATTCCCGCAGGCAGTATGTTTAGACTAAAGAAGAAGGAAACAAGGTAAGGAAACACAAATGAAAATCATAATCGCCGGCTGCGGCAAAGTTGGATATGCCCTGGCCGAACAGCTGAATGAAGAGGGTCACGAGCTGACCATCATTGACATCAATGAAGAAAAAGGAAGGCTGGTGGGAAATGTGCTGGATGTTATGTGCATCCAGGGCAATGCCACCAGCTATCGCGTACAGGAGGAAGCGGGCGTTAAGGAAGCGGATCTCCTGATAGCGGTCACCAATAAGGATGAAGTGAATCTACTGTGCTGCCTGATCGCAAGAAAGGCGGGGCACTGCCAGACAATTGCCAGGGTACGCGACCCTGGCTATTATGCCGAAATAGGGTTTATTAAGGAAGAACTGGGGCTGTCCCTGGCCATTAATCCGGAGCTGGCTGCGGCTTCTGATATCGCCAGGCTGATCCGGGTGCCCTCCGCCATGGAGGTGGACGCCTTTGCCAAGGGAAAGGTGGATCTGGTGAGGTTCCGCATTCCGGAAAATTCTACCTGGGCGGATAAGAAGATCAGCGACGCAACAAAAAAGTTCGGCTTCAGCCTGCTGATATGTGTTGTGGAAAGAGACGGCAGCCATGACGTCATTATTCCGGACGGCAATACCATTCTTCATGAAGGGGACTATATTTCCGTAATCGTTTCCCCGGATAAAATGAAGGCGCTGTTTGCAAGCATCGGCATCGAGAGCAAAATGATTAAGGACGTCATGATAGCCGGTGGAGGGACTCTGGCTTATTATCTGGCAAGAAAGCTGCTGGAATCCAAAATTCAGGTGAAGATTATTGAAAATAACAGGGCCAGATGCGATGAGCTCAGCGAGCTTCTGCCCAAGGCAATGATTATCTATGGAGATGCCTCCGCGACGGATCTTCTCCGGGAGGAGGGGATTGAGAGCACGGATGCCTTTATTTCCCTGACAGGGCTGGACGAGGAAAACGTCATGCTTTCCTGCTATGTGGGAAAGGTGTCCAAAGCCAAGGTGATTACCAAAATCAACAAAATTAATTATGGCGGCATCATTGATAATTTTGATATCGGGAGCGTAGTCAGCCCCAAATATATTACGGCGGAGCATATTATCAAATATGTCCGCAGCATGCAGAATTCCATGGGAAGCGCCGTGGAAGCTGTTTACCGGATCATAGACAACAAGGTAGAGGCGCTGGAATTTTCCGTGAAAAAGGATTCCAGGGTGCTTGATGTTCCCTTAAGCCAGCTGAAGCTGAAGAAAAATCTGCTGCTGTGCAATATTATCAGAAGAGGAAAGATTATCCTGCCCTCCGGACAGGACATGATTAAGGCCGGAGATACCGTGATTGTGGTAACCACCCACAAGGGCCTGGATGATATCGACGATATTCTTGCCTAGAAGGAGCAATCGTAACCATGAATTACAAAAGTATTAGCTATATACTCGGCTGGATCATGAAGGTGGAGGGCGTATTCCTCCTCCTTCCTCTGGCCGTGTCTCTTCTTTACAGAGAAAAGACATGGCCGGTTTTTCTGGCCTGTGCACTGCTGTCCTTTATCCTTGGGACAGCTCTTTCCTTCAAGAGACCTGAAAATACGCAGTTCTATGCGAGGGAAGGGTATGTGGGAGTTGCGCTTGGATGGATTGTGATGAGCCTGATTGGCGCGCTGCCATTTTATTTTACGGGTGAGATCCCCAGTTTTACGGATTCCCTGTTTGAGATCATCTCCGGCTTTACCACAACGGGAGCCAGCATCCTGACCCGGGTGGAGGATCTGTCCCATGGTATCCTGTTCTGGAGAAGCTTTTCACACTGGATCGGCGGTATGGGCGTTCTGGTATTTGTTCTGCAGATCCTTCCTATGTCAAGCGGCCAGACAATGCATCTGATGCGTGCGGAAAGCCCGGGGCCTTCCGTGAGCAAGCTTGTGCCGAGAATACGTACCACGGCTTTTTTCCTTTATGGAATTTATGTGGCGCTCACCGTTTTGGAAATCGTGCTTCTTCTTTTAGGAAGAATCCCCATGTTTGATGCGGTCTGCACCGCCTTCGGGACGGCCGGTACCGGCGGCTTCGGCATCCGTTCGGACAGTATTGCAGGCTACAGCCCCTATATTCAGGTGATTGTCACCATTTTCATGATGCTGTTCGGAACCAACTTCGCTTTTTATTATCTGATCATTGCCAAAAAAGTGAAGGATGCCTTCTGCATGGAGGAGGTAAAAGCCTATTTTGCAATCTTTACGGCGGCCACGCTTCTGATAGCGTTTAATATCCTTTCCCAGATGGGAAATGTTGGGGACAGCCTCCGGCATGCGGCCTTCCAGGTTGCCTCCATCATGACCACCACAGGCTTTGCCACCACGGATTTTGACCAGTGGCCCGAATTTTCCAGGACGCTTCTTGTGATGCTTATGTTTATCGGAGCCTGCGCCGGCAGCACGGGCGGCGGCATTAAGGTTTCCCGAATCCTGATGTATATGAAAACCATCAAAAAGGAACTGGGGATCCTGATTCACCCCAGAAGCGTAAAGATTGTAATGATGGACGGGAAAAAGCTGGATCACCCGGTGGTGAGGGCGGCTAATATATTCCTGATTTCCTATGCGGGAATCCTGGTGGCGTCCATCCTTCTGCTGACCATAGACAATTTTGATTTTACAACCAACGTTACGGCGGTTATTTCAGCGCTTAATAATATCGGCCCCGGCCTGTCGCTGGTGGGGCCTGCCGGAAATTTCGCTTTCTTTTCCGGCTTTTCCAAATATGTGCTGATGTTTGACATGCTTGCAGGAAGACTTGAAATTTTCCCCATGCTGCTTCTGTTCGTTCCTTATACCTGGAAAAAATAGATTGCATATTGTGTGGAAAGAATGCTATAATTTATTCAATCACGGATAGGCCGGGCAGTCTGAAAAAAGACTGCCCGAATTAAAGGGGAAAAGATGGATGATACAATAAAAAAACAGCTGACTGAAGCTGGCGTGGATTTGGATAAGACAATGGAACGCTTTATGAACAACGAGGCATTATACCTGAAGTTCCTGAAGCGTTTTCCCGAGGATCCCAATTACGCGCAGCTGAAGGAGCATATAAGCACCGGAGATTACGAAGAAGCGTTCAGGGATGCACATACCCTGAAGGGCGTTGCCGGCAACCTGGGGCTGGATCCTTTCTATACGGTTGTGTCCGCACTGACTGAGGAGCTGCGGAGCCGGAAGTATGACCGGCTGGATGAATTTGTACAGGACGCAGAAGAAAATTACGAATTGCTGACACAGATAATCCGACAGCTGTAGGTAGACACAGGTCTGCAGGAAAGGTAAAAGTCGTGAAGGATAAGATACTTGTTGTCGATGATATGGAAATGAACCGGGAGATACTGCGGGGTATCTTTGAGGATGATTACGAAGTAATCCTGGCGGAGAACGGCAGAGAAGCAGTGGAGTATATTAATCTGAACAGAGGGAAGCTTGCTGCGATTCTTCTGGATATTGTCATGCCGGAAATGGATGGGTTCGGAGTCCTTGATTATATGCATGAGCAGGAGCTTATGATGTCTGTCCCGGTGATCCTGATAACCAGTGATACCTCAAGTGAATCCAGGAAGAGAGGCTATGATCTCGGTGTTTCCGATATCGTATCCAAGCCCTTTGAGGTACCTATTGTCAGAAGGCGTGTCAGCAATCTGGTGGACCTTTACCATCATAAGAACAATCTGGAAGCCATGGTGGAGAAGCAGACCGAGGAAATCAAGGAAAAGAACCGGGAACTGACGGAGATGAACTATCATATCATCGATACGTTGGGAACCATTGTGGAATTCCGGAGCATGGAGTCTGGCAACCACATATACAGGGTACGGTCCTTTACAGCGATTCTGTTAACCTATGTCATGAAGTACTATCCGGAGTACGGCGTGGACGAGGACATGGCTGATATTATTTCTCATGCGTCCACCATGCATGATGTGGGAAAGATTACGGTACCGGATTCCATTCTGTTAAAGCCGGGGAAGCTGACGCAGGAGGAGTTCGGGCTGATGAAAACGCATACCACGAAGGGTGCGGAAATCATAAAGGAAATTTTTGTTACAGATAACAGAGTATTCAAGGAATTCTGTTATAACATAGCGTTAAGCCATCATGAAAAATGGGATGGAAAAGGATACCCCCATGGACTGAAGGGGGATGAAATCCCGCTGGCCGCCCAGGTGGTTTCCATTGCTGATGTTTATGACGCGCTGGTGAGCGACAGGGTTTATAAGCCGGCCTTTTCCTATGATGTGGCCTATCAGATGATACTGGACGGGGAATGCGGCCAGTTTAATCCCAAGCTAATGGACTGCTTCCGGATGGCCCGGAAGGAATTTGAAAAGAAAGCAAAGGCTCTGCAGTAGTCCTGCGGATCTGTGAGCGTGCCGTAGCACGCAGATAGGAGCGTATTATAATGAAAAGAATTTTACTGAAATTGAGCGGAGAAGCTCTGGCGGGAGAAGAAAAGCAAGGCTTTCATGAGCCTACTGTAAGAAAGGTGGCCCTTCAGATAAAGCAGCTGGTGGAGGAAGGCGTCCAGGTCGGCGTTGTTATCGGCGGCGGCAATTTCTGGAGAGGACGCACCAGTGAAAATATTGACAGGACAAAAGCGGATCAGATCGGAATGCTGGCAACCATCATGAACTGCATTTATGTCTCCGAAATATGCAGGGCGGAAGGAATGCAGACGGCAGTGCTGACACCTTTTGAATGCGGCTCCTTTACCAAGCTTTTTTCCAAGGACAGGGCGAATAAGTATTTTGACAGGGGCATGGTTGTATTCTTTGCCGGTGGTACGGGACATCCGTATTTTTCCACCGATACCGGCGTTGTGCTGCGGGCTGTGGAGGTGGAAGCCGAGGTTATCCTGCTTGCCAAGGCCATTGACGGCGTATATGATGACGATCCCAAAAAGAACCCTGCGGCCAAGAAATATGATGAAGTGACCATTGATGAAGTCATCGCAAAGAACCTGCAGGTAGTGGATATGACAGCGTCCATCCTTGCCAGGGATAATAAAATGCCGATGTTGGTATTTGGCCTGAATGAAGAAAACAGCATTGTAAATACAGTAAAAGGTAAATTTAACGGAACCAAGGTTACCGTATAAAAAACAGGGAGGATATATCGATGAACGAAAAATTACAGCAGTTTGAAAACAAAATGAGCAAGGCCTATGAATATCTGGCTGCAGATTTTGCAACAATCCGTGCCGGACGCGCAAATCCCCATATCCTGGACAAGATTAAAGTGAACTATTACGGAAGCCCTACCCCGATTCAGCAGGTAGGCAATATCACGGTTCCCGAACCGAGGATGATCCAGATCTCACCCTGGGAGAAATCCCTGATTAAAGAGATCGAAAAGGCGATTATGGCATCCGATGTGGGAATTACACCCAACAATGACGGCAGCGTTATCCGTCTGGTAATTCCGGAGCTTACGGAGGAACGCAGAAAAGAGCTGGTAAAGGAAGTAAAGAAGAAAGGCGAGGAAGGCAAGGTTGCAGTCCGCAATATCCGCAGGGACGGCAACGATACCTTTAAGAAGCTGGCTAAAGAGGATGTTTCTGAGGATGAAATCAAGGAGCTTGAGGAAGCCCTTCAGAAGCTGACCGATAAATACGTAAAGGAAATCGACAAGCTGGTTGAGGAAAAGGCAAAAGAAATCCTGACCGTTTAAACAAAACAGGGATTACAATTGAAATAAGAGGGGCAGGCGTTACTTGGCTTGTCCCTTTTTACCAGTTTCAGGAACAGGACAGGAGAGATAGCAGATTATGAACATACCAAATCATGTGGCGATAATATTGGATGGAAACGGCCGGTGGGCCAAGGCCAAGGGGATGCCCAGGAATTACGGGCATGTGCAGGGGGCTAAGAACGTGGAGGTAATCTGTGAGGAAGCATACCGGATGGGAATCCAGTACCTGACGGTTTATGCTTTTTCCACGGAAAACTGGAAACGTCCCCAGGACGAAGTGGATGCTCTGATGACCCTTCTGCGCAATTATATGAAGACCTGTCTGAAAACCGCTGCGAAAAACAATATGTGCGTGCGTGTTATCGGTGACAAGGAAGGGCTGGATGAGGATATCCGTTCCAGAATCAATCAGCTGGAGGAAGCGACGAAGAACAATACCGGCCTGCATTTCCAGATCGCATTGAATTACGGCGGGAGGGACGAGGTCCGCAGAGCTGCGCAGAAGCTGGCCAGGAAAGCCGCGCAGGGAATTATAAATCCGGAGGAGCTGACGGAGGAGGATTTCAGCAATGCGCTGGATACCGCAGGGCTGCCTGATCCGGATCTGCTCATCCGTACCTGTAATGAACAGCGGATTTCCAACTTCCTGCTGTGGCAGCTGGCCTATACGGAGTTTTATTTTACGCCGGTTGCCTGGCCTGATTTTACAAAAGAAGAATTGTTGAAAGCCGTAGAAGCATATAATCATAGAGACAGAAGGTTCGGGCTGGTAAAGGACGTATAGCGCGGAAGGGTCCGCTTTAGCACCGGCAGAGGCCGGGCTGAGGCGCAAGGCTTCTTTGCGGATAATCATGGAGGTTAATTATGTTTGGTAAAAGATTGATGAGCAGCGTGGTGCTGGTGATTCTGGCGCTGGTTCTGCTGCTGACCGGAGACGGCGTACTCGCACTGGGGATGCTGATACTGTCCCTGATAGCTTTCCGGGAGCTGACGAAGGCCTGCGGCGTTATCGCAGAGGGACAAAAGAACAATGCGCTGGAGGCGGTGGGCTATGCAGGCATTGTCCTCTATTATCTGGTAGTATACGGTTCCGAGAACCCGGTTTACTGGGTGGGCATGCTGGCCCTGATTTTTCTGGGAATGATGTTCGTTTATGTTTTTTCTTTTCCCCGGTTCAGGGCGGAGCAGGTGATGACGGCTTTTTTCTGCGCTTTTTATGCGCCTGTGCTGTTTACCTTTATTTTCCTTACACGAAACCTGCCGAACGGTATTTACATGGTCTGGATGATTTTTATCAGTTCGTGGATTTGCGATACCTGCGCTTATCTGACAGGTATGGCTATTGGGAAGCATAAGCTGGCGCCCGTGCTCAGTCCCAAGAAATCCATTGAAGGGGCCGTGGGCGGTGTCGTGGGTTCCGCACTGGTGGGTGCAGCTTTTGGTTATTTTGCGCTGGAAAGAGTGTTTGCGGATCAGAATGTGACATGGATCGCCGCGCTTATCTGCGGCGTGGGAGCAGTTATTTCCCAGGTGGGGGATCTGGCCGCTTCAGGGATAAAGAGAAACCATGACATTAAGGACTACGGAAAGCTGATTCCCGGACACGGCGGTATTATGGACCGCTTTGACAGCGTTCTTTTTACGGCGCCTATCATTTATTATCTGGCTATACTGCTCATACATTTTGAATAACAGTTGTAACTTGGCGTAACGGTTCTGGCTTCCGGGTGGTTCAGGCTTCCGGCTATAGCTTCCGGACGGTTATAAAAAGTTACGGGAAAGGATACGGCATGAAAAAAATAGCGATTCTCGGATCAACCGGATCCATAGGAACCCAGACCCTGGAAATCGTCAGGGATAATCCGGATTTACAGGTAATGGGGCTTGCGGCGGGCAGCAATGCAGCGCTGATGGAAAAACAAATCAGGGAGTTTCATCCTGCCCTGGCGGTTATGTGGAGTGAAGAAGCAGCGAAGGAGCTGCGCGGCCGCACGGCGGATTTGCCGGTAAAGGTTCTTTCTGGCATGGAAGGCCTGTTGGCGCTTGCCTCAGATGCTTCCTATGAAATACTGGTGACGGCAATTGTGGGCATGATAGGCATCCGTCCCACAATTGCGGCAATTGAAAGCGGAAAAACCATAGCTCTGGCTAATAAAGAAACCCTGGTGACAGCAGGACATCTGATCATGCCTCTTGCGAAGAAGCACAAGGTTCCCATCCTGCCTGTTGACAGCGAACACAGCGCTATTTTTCAGTCCATGAACGGAGAAGACAAAAAGCAGGTTTCCAAAATCCTGCTGACGGCCTCCGGCGGACCGTTCCGCGGCAGAAGCAGGCAGGAGCTGGCAGGCATGCGGGCGGAGGATGCGCTGAAGCACCCTAACTGGTCCATGGGCCGTAAAATTACCGTAGATTCCGCAAGCCTGGTGAACAAAGCGCTTGAGGTGATGGAGGCGCGCTGGCTTTTCGATGTGGAGCTGGACAGCATCCAGGTAGTCATCCATCCCCAGAGCATCATTCATTCCATGGTGGAATATGTGGACGGCGCGGTGATTGCGCAGCTGGGAATGCCGGATATGAAGCTTCCGATTCAATACGCTCTTTTCTATCCGGAAAGAAGGCCGATGGCCGGAGAGCGGGTTGACTTTTTCAAGCTGGGGCAGATTACCTTTGAACGGCCTGATACGGAGGTCTTTACGGGGCTGAAGCTGGGAATGCAGGCGGCGCGCACGGGCGGGAGCATGCCCACGGTATTCAATGCGGCGAATGAAAAAGCGGTGGCGATGTTCCTGAATCACAGCATAGGCTTTCTGGAAATACCGGAGCTGATTGAAAAATGTATGAATCATCACCGGGTAATTGAGAATCCTAATGTCAATGAGATTTTACAGGCTGAGGCAGAGACTTACGAATATATTGAGCATATAAAGGAGAACTGAATCAATTGACTATTGTGTTATTTGTCCTGATATTTGGAGTGATTGTGATCGGGCATGAGCTGGGGCATTTCCTTCTGGCGAAGGTCAACGGGATCACGGTAGTGGAGTTCAGCGTGGGCATGGGACCGAAGCTGCTTCACTTTAACAAGGGGGGAACGGAATATTCACTGCGCCTTTTTCCTATCGGCGGCGCGTGTATGTTCGAAGGAGAAGACGGGCTTGATACTGACAAAGGGACTCCGTCGGAGGGCGCTTTCCCCAATGCCAGTGTCTGGGCAAGAATTTCCACTGTGTTTGCAGGACCCTTTTTCAACTTCATCCTGGCTTATATCCTGGCCATGATTGTAGTCGGCTATACGGGCAGCGACCGTCCGGTGCTGAACGGTCTGATTGACGGTTATCCGGCACAGGAAGCAGGGATGCAGCCGGGGGATCTTATTACCAGAATGAATGGGGAACGTATTTATGTAGCCCGTGAAATCTGGCTGAATACCTATGTGGGCGCGGGAGAAACCATGAACATCGAATTCCTGCGCGACGGGGAAAAGCACACGGTTACCCTGACACCCAAATACAATGAAGAAGAAGGACGGTATCTGCTGGGCTTTAACGGCTATGGAGAGTACGTGGACTGCCGGAATGCAGGAATTTTCAAATACAGCTATTATGAGGTACGCTACAGCCTTCGGGCAACCATCAAGAGCCTGGGAATGCTGATTCAGGGAAAAGCCACAAAGGATGACATATCGGGACCTATCGGCGTGGCGCAGGTAATCGGCGAGGTGAAGGAACAGGCGGAGCCTTACGGTATCTGGGTGGTAATTCTGAATATGATCAACATTGCGCTGCTTCTGAGCGTGAACCTGGGTGTGATGAATCTGCTTCCGCTGCCTGCTCTGGACGGCGGACGGCTTGTATTCCTTATTATCGAAGCGATCCGTGGGAAACCGGTTCCTCCTGAAAAGGAAGGCATGGTGCATTTCGCCGGCTTTGTGGTTCTGATGATACTCATGGTATTTGTGATGTTTAATGATATTTCCCGGTTCTTCCGGTAAAAGGAATATTACAGGAGAAGGCTCCCTGTCTATGGTACATCGGCAGGGAGTCTTGATTATTTTAGTGTGGTTTTTATGAAAATAGGAGGGCTTATGGAAAAAACAGATAAATTAAGCGTCTTCATCAGCCTTGTTTTACGGCATAAACCGGAGGCTGCCAATATTCAGCTGGATGAGCATGGCTGGGCGGAGGTGGACGCTCTCATTGAGGGTATCAGAAATACGGGGCGCAAAATCGATTTTGACATTTTGAAAGAGATTGTACGCACCGATGGGAAGCAAAGGTATTCTTTTAATGAAGACTGTACTTTGATAAGGGCCAATCAGGGACACAGCGTGCCTGTGGATGTGGAATTGGCGGAAGCGGAGCCGCCGGAATTTTTATATCATGGAACCGCTGAGCGTTTTTTGGAAAGCATAAAAAAGGAAGGGCTGAGGCCCATGAGCCGTTTGTATGTTCATTTATCAAGGGACGAAGCAACAGCGCTAAAGGTGGGAAAACGGCATGGAAAACCTGTGGTTCTGAAGGTTAATGCGGGGAAAATGCAACAGGACGGGTTCCGTTTCTTCCTTTCTAAAAATGGGGTATGGCTGACGGATAAAGTGCCGGTCTCCTATCTTTCTTTTTGAGGGAAAAAGCGGTGAGACAGCAGCGCATTCTGCCATTATATGTAAGAGGGCGTATGAGGGAATTCTTCCTTCAATCTTTTCATAATATCGTTAAAATTACCTGGCGATGCCGGATGGGGGTATAATTTCAGCTATTACTACAGATTGCCCCGGTAAAAAGGACATATTTTTAATGAATTGCGTTTTTTGACGGATGGGGAGCGGCGTGAATTATGAAATTATACATAATTTTCTGCCGGCACAGTTTTGAATCCTGATTATTTCGGAAAATTACAGGCTTGTCATTCGGATTTCCCTTTCACAGATTAGCACGTTAAAACGGAAACACTTGACAACTCACCTTAATTGTGCATAATATTATAAGAAAAAATGCTGTCGACCGCCAAACAGGATTCGCTGTTTGGGTTGTGGGGGCTGATTGAATGAAATCAGCTTCTTTTTATAATCATGAGGAGAAAAGGAGAAGTGGAATGAAGGCGTACAAAGACAGAAGTAAGGAAGAACTGCTCACTCTCAAAAATGAACTGGAAGCGGAATACAGAAAATTCCAGGATTTAGGCCTGAAGCTGGATATGTCCAGGGGAAAGCCGTCAGCTGAGCAGCTTGATATTTCCATGGGAATGATGGATGTTCTCAACAGCACCACCGATTTAAAGTGCCGTGAGGGTATTGACTGCAGAAATTACGGCGTTATCGACGGTATTCAGGAAGCCAAGGAACTGCTGGCGGACCTGATTGAGGTGCCTGCCGATAAAATCATTATTTATGGAAATTCCAGCCTGAATGTTATGTATGATACCGTAGCGCGTTCCATGACTCATGGCGTGATGGGAAGCACTCCCTGGTGCAAGCTGGATAAGGTGAAGTTTTTATGCCCGGTTCCCGGCTATGACAGGCATTTTGCCATCACTGAATATTTTGGTATTGAAATGATTAACGTACCCATGACCCCCGAAGGGCCGGATATGGATATGGTAGAGAAGCTGGTAAGCGAGGACGCGGCGATCAAGGGCATCTGGTGTGTGCCTAAGTATTCTAATCCTCAGGGCATTACCTATTCTGATGAAACGGTCCGCCGTTTTGCAAGGCTGAAGCCCGCGGCAGAGGATTTCCGGATTTACTGGGACAATGCGTATAATGTACATCATCTTTATGAGGATGACCAGGATACGATTCTGGAGATTCTGGAGGAATGTGAGAAGGCCGGAAATCCGGATATGGTATACAAATTCAGCTCCACTTCCAAAATCAGCTTCCCCGGATCCGGTGTTGCGGCAATTTCCGCTTCCTATAATAACCTGAAGGATATTAAAAAGCAGATGGCCATCCAGACAATCGGACACGATAAGCTGAATCAGCTGCGCCACGTGAGATATTTTAAGAACCTGGACGGCATCAAATCACATATGATGAAGCATGCGGCTGTTATGCGTCCCAAGTTCGAAGCAGTTCTGAATATCCTTGAACAGGAGCTTGATGGACTGGAAATCGGTTCCTGGTTAAAGCCCAAGGGAGGTTATTTCATTTCCTTTGATGCGCTGGACGGCTGTGCCAGGGCAATTGTGGCGAAAGCTAAGGAAGCCGGTGTGGTAATGACCGGTGCCGGCGCAACCTATCCTTACGGCAGGGATCCTCATGACAGCAATATCCGTATTGCGCCGTCATTCCCTCCTATGGATGAGCTGATCCAGGCGACAAAGCTTTTTGTCCTTTGTGTAAAGCTGGTAAGTATTGATAAAATTTTGGAAAGTAAACAGTAATTGTGATGCAGCCAGACATTTGCTGCAAATAAAAATTTTTGCCGGGAAATATGGAATGCCATAATTCCCGGCATATTTATAAATAAAACGGGGTGAGATTTATGAGGCTCTGCATTGCAGCAGCCGGAATAGTTAACGGTAAATAAAAAATCAGCAGGAGGATTTTAAAATGACTATTCCGGAACAAAAAATATATCCCAGAACCGGGGACAGGCAGACGGTTTACTTAAAAGCGGTGATTACTGATCCGAATATTTCGGTAGGGGATTACACCATGTATAATGATTTCGTAAAGGATCCGGTTCTGTTCGAAGAAAATAACGTATTGTATCATTATCCGATAAATCATGACCGGCTCATCATCGGAAAATTTTGTTCGCTGGCCTGCGGGGTGCGTTTCCTTTTTAACAGCGCCAACCACAGTATGAAATCCCTTTCTACGTATCCGTTCCCGCTTTTTTTCGAAGAATGGGGACTTGATAAAAAGGATGTCGCCGCTTCCTGGGACAATAAAGGCGATATTGTGATAGGAAATGATGTCTGGATCGGTTATGAGGCAGTGGTTATGGCTGGCGTGACCATCGGGGACGGGGCGGTTATCGGCACCCGTGCGGTGGTGACAAAGGATGTCCCTGCCTATACCATTGTGGGAGGAATTCCGGCAAAAACCATAAGAAAGCGCTTTCCCGATGAAACGATTGACGCACTTCTTGCGCTGAAGTGGTGGGATTGGCCGGAGGAGAAAATCGCTGAAAATATCGGAGCGATACAAAATGGCCGTATCGATAAGCTGAAAAATATCTGACAGAATAACGACAGCCGGGGAATGAAAGCATCCTACTTTTTCCCCGGTTTTTAACTGGGGAAATATATGTAAAAATTACACCTCGTTTGTAGAGTAACTGTGAACGACCTCCCTCCGCCGCAGGAAAAGATGTCATTTTATATAAAGACTGTGGGAGTGATACCTGCTATAATTACAGTCAAAAGAGCAAAGGAGCGACAGCATTGGACGAAAAACAGATAGCTGAGGCGGTGGCAGCATACGTGGAGGATAATCTGCATGAGGATTTATGTCTGGAAAGTATAGCGGATAAGCTTGGCTATTCCAAATTCCATATCAACAGGGTTTTCGCAGTTGTCACGGGCTGTACCATATATAAATATATTCAGATGCGCAGGCTGACGGAGGCCGCAAGGCAGCTGGTGGAGACGGAAAAACCCATTGTGGAGATAGCCTATGAGGCTCACTATAATTCACAGCAGGCCTTTACGCTGGCATTTCACAGGGAATATCAATGTGCTCCGGGCATTTATCGGAGAAACGGCGTATTTTATCCGAAGAAAACAAGGGCTGTGATTGAAAACCGGCTTTACAGGGCGGAGAGCTCCTTCATGGGCAGCAACTGGAAAGAGAGGGCTGCCGCATGAGTTATGTACCTTATGTTATAGAGAAAAATGATCGGGGTGAGAGAAGCTATGATATTTTTTCAAAGCTTCTGACAGATCGGATTATTTTCCTGGGAGAAGAGGTGAGCGATGCATCGGCGGAGCTGATTATTGCGCAGCTTTTGTACCTGGAGGCGGAGGATCCGGAAAGGGATATCCAGCTGTATATCAACAGTCCGGGCGGATCCGTGTCGGCCGGCTTTGCCATATATGACACCATGCAGTTTATCAAATGTGATGTGTGCACGCTGTGCATCGGTCTGGCGGCAAGCTTTGGTTCCTTCCTTCTTGCCGGAGGGACGAAGGGAAAGCGGATGGCGCTGCCCAATGCCGAGATCATGATACACCAGCCTGCGGTAAGCGGCGGCATCCAGGGACCTGCGAGCGATATCCGAATCATGTCGGAGCATATACAGCGCAGCAAACGCCGCCTGAACCGTATCCTGGCCCAAAACTGCGGCAGAACGGAAGAAGAGGTGGAAAGGGATACGGACAGGGATCATTTCATGACAGCCCAGGAGGCTAAGGAATATGGCCTGATAGATAAAATAATCACAGGAAAGCGCCAAAGTATACAGTGAAGCAGTCGGCTGGAAAAGCTTTCGGGGAAGGATGAAATATCCGGAACCGGAGCTTTTTTATTATGCCGGTTTTTATTCCTGTTATTTCTGTTAATATAAAACCTGGTGGCATGCCGCAGGGGAGTGTGCTAGAATAGGTATGTTGAGCCTGAAGGATTGAAAAAGTTTGATTTTTAGTAACTGTGAGGGTATTGGACAGTTACGATTTTACTGATGAAGAGATATATTATCCGCAAAAAGATGTATAATAACAGGGATTGGCAGATTGCGGGGCAGGAAAAAATGCCCTGTCTGCAGGAATGGAGGCATTATGGCGAAAACCTTATATTACGGCGGCCCGATTCTCACAATGAAGGCCGAAAATGATTATGTGGAAAGCCTGGTGGAGGAAGGCGGAAAAATTATTTATACAGGCAGCCTGGAGGGTGCAAGAAAGCTTTGCGGGGACGGGGCGGAGGAAACAGATCTGCAGGGGAAAACCCTGATGCCGTCTTTTATCGATCCCCACGGACATATATCCATGGTGGCGCAGTTTACGTCACTGGCGGATCTTTCGGAATGTACGGATTTTGATGGTATAGTAGAAACACTGAAGGCCTATCAGGCCGAAAAGCAGATAGGGCCGGATGGTATCATCATGGGGTTCGGTTATGATCATAATTTCCTGAAAGAACAGCGGCATCCTGATAAATCGGTGCTTGACAGGGTTTCTGAAGAAATACCGATTTATGTGCTGCATACCTCAAGCCATATGGGCGCAGGTAATTCCGCCATGCTGAAGCTGGCGGGAATCAGCAGCAGCACTCCGGATCCCGAAGGGGCGAGATTCGGACGGGTGGCGGGAACGATGGAGCCTGACGGTTATGCGGAGGAGATGGGAGCCATCGGACAGATGCTGATGGCTGCGGCTCCCAGGCTGAAAATGGATGTGGACGCGCAGATCGTCAGCGCACAGGAAACCTATCTTAAAAATGGAATTACCACCTGCCAGGACGGAGCCGCCGGCGCCGGCGATATCAAGAACTTCGCCCGGGCTGCCAGCCAGGGGAATCTGGTTATCGATGTGGTTTCCTATCCGGTCATGGATGATAATACAGGTGATTTGCTGAAGGAATATGCGGATTATGACAAAACCTACCGGAACCATTTTAAAATCGGCGGTTTGAAAATCGTGCTTGATGGTTCGCCTCAGGGAAAAACAGCATGGCTGAGCAGCCCTTATGAGGGGGAAAAGGATTACCGCGGATATCCTGCGAAAACGGATGAAGAGGTTTTCAAATATGCAAAAGAGGCCATAGCCAGAGATGAACAGCTTCTTGCCCACTGCAATGGCGACGCCGCATCGGAGCAGTTTCTTGATTTCTACGAAAAAGCGCTGTCGGAAAGCGATAATCCCCATAAAAATCAGCTGCGGCCGGTGATGATACACTGCCAGACCGTACGTGATGATCAGCTGGACCGGATGGCTGAGCTCTCCATGATACCATCCATTTTTGTGGCACATACCTATTATTGGGGAGATATTCATCTGAAAAACCTGGGAAGGGTGAGGGGAAGCCGGATAAGCCCGGCACGTTCTGCTTTTGACCGTGGGCTGAAGGTGAACTTCCATCAGGATCCCCTTGTGGTGCAGCCGAAAATGCTTCATACCGTATGGTGCGCAGTCAATCGTATTACAAGAAACGGCGTTGAAATCGGCCCGGAGCAGAGAGTCAGCGTTTATGAAGCGCTTCAGGCGGTTACGGTCAACGGAGCCTATGCTTATTTCGAAGAGGACAGGAAGGGAACACTGGAGGAGGGCAAGCTTGCCGACATGGTGATCCTGAGTGATAATCCCATGGCTGTTGATCCAGGGAAAATCTGCGATATCTGTGTACTTGAGACGATCAAGGAAGGTGTGGTAAGATATACGAAGCAACAGGCAGACAGTAACGGGCAAATATAAAATAAATTTCAGGAATAATAAAAGAATCAGGACGGAAAGGAATGTAACGACTGTGGAACAAAATACAAATGAAACCCTGGATTTGCTGATGAGAAGAAAATCGGTGCGCGTTTTTGAGGAGAGGGAGATTGCGGAGGCTGACAGGCGCCGGATACTGGAGGCCTCCCTGCGCGCCGCCACTGCAGGAAACATGACGTTGTATACAATTATTGATGTAAAGGAACAAAAGCTGAAGGACAGGCTGGCGGTTACCTGCGACAACCAGCCGTTTATTGCAACGGCGCCGCTTGTCCTGGTCTATTGTGCGGATTACAGAAGATGGTATCAGGCGTTCTGTCAGGTGGAGGAGAGGGTTCGCAAGCCCTCCTACGGCGATTTCCTGCTGGCGGCGGAGGATACCATAATAGCCGCCCAGACAGCTGTAACCGCCGCGGATGCCCTGGGGCTTGGAACCTGCTATATCGGGGATATCCTTGAAAACTATGAGGAGCACCGCAGGCTGCTGGGGCTGCCGGATTATGTGGCGCCGGTTGCCATGGTGGTGGGCGGCTATCCTACAGCACAGCAGGCGGCGAGAAAACAGACTCCCCGTTTTGCACTGGAGGATATTGTCCATGAAAACAGATATGATCTTCAGAAATCCGACAACATGCTCAGAATGCTTGAGGATAAGGAAAACTGGCATGGAGAGGAGTTGGAGCGCCGTTTACGTGCTTTCTGCGAAAGGAAGTGGAACTGCAGCTTCAGCGAAGAAATGTCCCGCTCTGTGAAAGCGATGCTGGATGCATGGGCCGGCGCGGGTGGACAGCAATAAGGTTTTATTATTTTTATTTATAAACGGATAGGAAAGGATATGGAAAATGGCATCGGGAAACTGTGAATGCTGCATCAATTATAAATTTGATGAGGATTATGACTGCTACATATGTGATATGGATCTGGACGAGGATGAAATGGTGCGTTTTTTAAGTGCATCCTTTGACAATTGTCCCTATTTTCAGCTGGATGACGAATACCGCATTGTGCGCAGGCAGATGTAGCCGGGAGACAGAAGAATGGAAGAGACAGCAACGGCAGTTACATCACAAAAATCACAAATACCGCAAAAGGAAACTGCGGAAAATACCCAAAGGAGCCTGGTTCTGGAATGCGCCATGCAGGCGGGGAATATCCTGCTGCAGAACGGGGCGGAAATTTTCAGAGTGGAGGAAACCATAACGCGGATGTGTGATCATTTCGGTGTGGAATCCGAAAGCGCTTTTATTTTAAGCAACGGTATTTTTATTACGGCGGGCAATGAGAAGAAATCCGTTTACGCCCAGGTGCGCCATATTCCTGTGCGGGGAGCGCAGCTGGACAGGGTGGCGGCGGTCAACCAGCTTTCCAGAGAAATTGTGGAAGGACGTTATACGATAGAGGAAGTACGGGAACAATTAAATCAGATAGAGAATATGCCGCGTAAAACAAAGCAGATGCAGATATTGGCCTCTGCGGTAGGCAGCGCCTGCTTCTGCATCATGTTCGGCGGAAGCTTCCGGGACAGCCTGGGGGCGTTTATCGCCGGTTTCCTCCTGTATGTGTATGTGCTGGAACTGAGCCAGCCGCGGATGTCAAAAATTATAGGTAATATCGGCGGCGGCGCACTGGTTACACTGCTGTGTATTTTCATGTATAAAATCCATCTGGGGGATGCGCTGAACCACATGATAATCGGCGCCATTATCCCGCTTGTCCCGGGAATCCCCTTCACGAACGGCATCCGGGATATTGCGGACGGGGATTATATTGCCGGTGCGGTTCGGATGCTGGATGCGATCCTGGTATTCCTTTGCATTGCAGTGGGGGTTGGAGTGGTCATTACCGTTTATCACAGGCTGACGGGAGGTATGCTGCTATGATTGTAACTCAGGTTCTTGCTGCGGCGTTGGGAACCGTGGCTTTTGCCCTGCTTTTCGGCGTCCCGAGAAAGTATTATCCCTACTGCGGCCTTATCGGGGGAGCCGGTTGGCTGATGTACTGTCTTCTGGAGCCGGTGCTGAATGCTGCGGAAGCTACCTTTTTTGCTTCGGTGCTGGTGATATTCCTTTCCCGGATGGGGGCTGTGAGGGAGAAATGTCCGGTTACCATTTTTCTGATATCGGGAATCATACCGCTGGTGCCGGGAGCCGGTATTTACTGGTCCGCGTTTTATATGGTGACGGATCAGCTGACAGAAGCCGGGGAGGCCGGCTTTGCCGCTGTCAAAGCGGCGGTTGCCATTGTCCTTGGAATTGTATGTGTGTTCGAACTGCCGCAGGGCGTTTTTAATTTCGTCCGCAGGGACAGGAAAGAGCTTCGCACACAAAAGAGCAGGGAAAACGGCTGATGCCGTTGAAGCCTGCTCTTATAGCGATCTTTATGAAGTTGATATACGGATACTAAATCTGTGCTTCCCGATCCGAATATTCCGCCCTCAGCTTTCTGTTGCGCTTATGCGTCTTGACAAGGGTGAAAAATTTGTTGTAGAACCAGAAGGAATAAACGAGTACGGTATTTACCTTGCCAATCCGTTCCTTGGTTGTCCTGCGGTAGAGCGATCCGCCGCAGCCGATAACCTCCTGTGCACGGATACAGTTAATAAGGTCGGTTTCGGTCTGCACCGTGTCGGGAACCTCTGTATAGGCCAGTCCCACACAGTCGGTTTTGTGAGAGTCGCTTCCGCCTACGCCTGGTTTATGGTATTTGTCGGCAAGACGGCAGGCTGTTGCATTGGATTCTTCATCCTCACACGCGTTGAAAACCTCCACAAAGTCAAACTGTTCCACAATTTTCGGGTCACGCCGGTAGGTTCTTGTGTTGCGGAAGCTCATATATTTTTCCCCGCAGGGATGAGCCGGACCGAGCACACCGCCATAGGAATGTACGATGGAAATCAGGATATTAAGAGGCAGGCCGCGCAGCTCCAGAATGCGCAGCTTGATCGTCTCCGGGACGATAACAAGAATATGCCCGGCGCCGATGGTGTCATATTCGATTCCTTTAAAAACTTTAAAGTCCGTATATTTTTTATCCTTCAGATTTTTCTTCCAGAAACGGTAACCGTTGTAGGTGTCGTGGTCTGTGATGACCATGCCGCCGAAGCCTTTTGACTGAAGAAGCTGTATATATTCCTCCATGGAAACCCTGCTGTCAATAGAGCCTTCCTTTACATGGCAATGCATGTCGATTTTCATAACAGGCATACCTCCTTTAACATTATTATTGTAGCCTTTTTCGTTGGATTTGAAAAGGGCAAAACCGATTTTTATTGAAATATATCATTCCATTTTGGACATGTTAATGATAGAATATGTAAGAATGGCCAGAACATTCAATCTTTACAGAAAGGTATCTGAAACAGATGATAAATTTTATCGCCGGAGAAGCCGGAATCAAGACCACAGCATTTATTGGGATTTTATTTGCCTTTGCGGCAACGTGCCTCGTAATGTGGAAGGGAATGGGAATGCTTCCCAGAGATCAGGGAAGGAAATTTGCAGTAGACGGGAAAAAATCCGCCGGTAAACCGAGAGGAGCCGGATTTTTATTTGTCCTGGTATTTATTGCGGCGGCACTTCTTTTTGGACAGGTAAACAGGGAGATGGTGATTTACCTGATACTTACAGGAGCGGCGATGATTACAGGTTTTCTTGATGACTGCGCCAAGACTCCATGGGGAGAGTATAAAAAAGGGTTCCTGGATTTGGTGATTGCGGTTATGGTAGCCGTAACCTTCCTTAACTTTAATTCCAATGATATTACCATCCTTCTTACGGGAACTGCGATAACCGTACCGCCTGTCCTGTTTGGCATTCTAACTGTGGTGCTCGTATGGGTGTCCATTAATGTGACGAACTGTTCGGACGGCGTGGACGGATTATCCGGAACGCTGACCATTATTACGCTGATGATAATATATCTGGTGGATTTGCTGCAGAGCAGGGGCGATAGTTTTTCCTACCTGATTTTACTGTTCTGTGTGTGCATTCTGGGATATCTGTGGTACAATGCCACGCCCAGCAGGCTGATGATGGGGGATGCCGGATCCCGGGCCATGGGGCTGTTTATCAGCATTGCGGTGCTGAAAACAGGAAGCCCTCTTTTGTACATCCCGGTAGCTCTTGTGCTGATCCTGGACGGCGGGCTGGGACTGGTGAAGGTTTTCCTGCTCCGCTTTCTCAAAATCAGAATCCTTACCAGGGTAAGGACCCCGCTTCATGATCAGGCCAGGAAGGTATGGGAATGGTCCAATACGCAGACAGTGTTCCGTTTTGCCATCATTCAGATTATGCTGGGAGCGGCAGTGATTTTTATTGCCCTTTAAAAGATTGCCGGAAGATTGCCCTTTAAAAAGATTGCGCTGTCAGAAGAAGAATGGTAGAATAGCAGATAAGCTTTTTTGGCAGTTTGAAGAAAAAGCCGGTAACTGATGGATAGTCTGCATAAAGGAAGGAAGAAACATATGAAGAATGAGTTATTTTCCATTGGCCCATTTACTGTTTATGGGTATGGACTGATGATAGGAATCGGTATCATTGCGGCATATCTGACGGCGGAAAGCCGGGCAAAGAAGCTGAAGCTGGATCCGGAGAAAATATTCGGGCTGGTGTTGTGGTGCCTTATTTTCGGTTATCTTGGTTCTAAAATACTTTACTGTATTACCGTAATTGATGAAATTATTGCCGATCCGGCTTTTATCCTGCATTCCCTTCAGAACGGCTGGGTGGTTTACGGCGGCCTGATAGGCGGTATTCTGGGCGGATATCTGTACTGCAGGCATAAGAAGGTGAACTTCCTTTCCTACTTTGACCTGGCGGTGCCTTCCGTTGCTCTGGCACAGGGCTTCGGCCGTATCGGCTGTTTCCTGGCTGGCTGCTGCTATGGACGAGAGACTGAAAGTCCTCTGGGAATTACCTTTACCCATTCGGATTTTGCACCGAACGGCGTAGCCCTGATTCCCACGCAGGAAATATCCAGCCTGCTGAATTTTGTAAACTTTTTTATACTAATTAATATTGCAAAAAGGAAGAAGGCGGAAGGGCAGGTCGGCGCGTTTTATCTGATTTTTTACAGTATAGGCCGCTTTATCCTGGAATTTTACCGGGGAGATCTGGGCAGAGGAAGTGTAGGCAGTCTGTCTACCTCTCAGTTTATCGCTATTTTTACCCTGATTGCAGGCATTATCCTGGTAATCGTTTCCCAGATGCTCGCCAATAAAGGGGTCAAGGCCTTTAGGGTCGGCCCTGGTGGAACTGCCTGGCAGGCAGAGCCTGAGAGCGCTGAAGCTGGAGAGGCTGCTTCAGCCGCGGAGAATAAAACGGACGATGAACATCCGGAATCAGATAATACATCAGAGCCGGAAAAGGAAGATGCGCCGGAGGATGCCGCAGAAGATTCCGGAAAGGAATAGAACGGGAACGGCAGACGGTTTTTGGGCAGTATTGAGAATGGACGGACAGTTTTTTTAAGCTGCCGTCCCTTTTTAATGAACTGCCGGATATGGGATTGGAATCGAAGCAGAACTATACGAATATAGATGAATTGCAGGACCGTGGTATGAAAGCTGGTATCTTTTCAGCTTTGCAGCATACTGCGGGGGAATAATTGGATATTTTTACCGGCCAAAATAAAACAGGCGCATGGAAGGTATGCGCGGAAAGGATATGACATGAGAATTGCAGACATGCACTGCGACACCATATCGGAACTGCTGGAGATAAGAAGAAAGGGTGATCCGGAGGAAATCAGGGAGAATACCTTAAGACACAACAAATTACATATTGATCTGGAAAAAATGAAAAAGGGTGGTTACCTTTTTCAGAATTTTGCATTATTTGTGCATCTTCGCGGCTGTGAAAATCCGCTGGAAGAGGTTTTGGAGCTGGCCGATTTATATTATGAAGAGATTGGGAAAAATTCAGATTTGATTCTGCCCGCCTTTTCCTATACGGATATTGAGAACAACAGGGCTGCAGGAAAAATGTCTTCTGTTCTGACAATTGAGGAGGGCGGCGTCTGCAAGGGAAATCCGGCTTTTTTAAGAGATTTATACCGTCTGGGCGTCCGTATGCTTACCCTTACCTGGAACTATCCCAATGAACTGGGGTGGCCCAATCTGGAACAGCCGGAACAGGGAGTTGACAGAGAAAGCTTCCGCCCGGATTTCAGAAAAGCCAATACTACGCAGGGGCTGACGGAGACCGGGATTGCTTTTGTTGAGGAAATGGAGCGGCTGGGCATGATCGTTGATGTGTCCCACCTGTCCGATGCCGGCTTTATGGATGTGCTGCGTGTTTCAAAAAAACCTTTTGTCGCCAGCCATTCCAACGCCCGTTCCGTCTGCAGCTGGGTGAGGAACCTGACGGATGATATGATCCGCCTTCTGGCGGAAAAAGGCGGTGTGACAGGTCTTAATTTTTGCCCTGCATTTCTGACCGACGTTCCGGATGGCGAGGCTACCTATGGTTCGATTGACTCGATTGTAGAGCATGCGAAGCACATTGTGAAGGTGGGAGGGATTGACTGCCTCGGTCTTGGAACTGATTTTGACGGGATCAAGACGCATGATGAGCTGCCGGATGCTTCCTGTATGCCGTTGCTTGTGGACGCATTTGAAAAGGGAGGCTTCCGCGCATCTGAGATTGATAAGATTCTTTCCGGGAATGTACTGAGGGTGTATAAAGAGGTGCTGGGATAAGTATCTTACAGGATTTATAAAAATAAGCAGAAGATATATGAAGGTTTTTGCCCATATGTCTTCTGCTTTCATAGTTAGTTATTTTCATAAATTTAATTGACGTCACCAATAATACAATATAAAGCATTCATTGCTTCATCAGATAATTCAGCAGGAGCGCCCTGATTAGAGCAGGACCAACGAAGACTTTCAATAAATTCATACCACCCTGGGAGAGTAGAAGAATCATTACGAAGGGTTACAGGAAGTTTGCTGCTGGTAAAATATTTTTCATTATTATCTGCAGGAGGAAATAAATACTGAAAGTAATGCATATAACGCTTGGAATTTATTTTATCTTCCTCTGGAAGCCGCGTCCACTCTTCAATTTCAAATGTATCATCACTTAAATCACAATAATACCCTTTTTTTACTTTTAAAATATCTAAACCTGTAAATTTCCATTCTGTTTCAGGATATAATTGCCTTCCCTTCACTCCTTCTCCATATTTAAAATTATAAGCAAAAATTACAGTATCCCCTGCTGTTATGTCCAGAATATTTTTCATAACAGTCTGTGCATTACTGTATCTGAAGGCCCATACTCCCTTGCTGCGTCCACGCAGTACATAATCATTCAGACTGTCACCATCGTTTCGGCCAGCAGAAGGAAGAAAGATGAGCCAGCATTTACTTGCTCTTGATTCATACTCTGAGAGATAATTACCTATTGTGCCATCTACTATATGTTTTGCTTTTTTTAGAAACCAGTAAGAAAAATCAATAGCATCCAATACAGATATATTATCCGAATCTATGAAGGAATCAGCTTTTCGATCATTACTGACAACCAGTATAAATCCCTTCGTGCCGCTGTAGGCATAATCATAAACTTCTTTACCATGATTAAATCTTGATACCTGCCATTCAACTTCGATATTAAGGTAAGAAAGGTCAGTAAATATTATACGGAAATCCGTAATGTGTTTATTGTGTCCATTATAGGAAACAGGATATTCAGGAATTATAACCTTGACTTTTTTCTGTGCTAATCCCTTAAATTTCTCAGGAAACAGGGATAAGAATTTCTTCTTGCTGCCATATGTTAATATTTCATAAATATATCTCTGTAAAGTTTTTTCGTTTATTAATTTTTGATTTTCCATACAGCGTCCTGACATAATCATCCTCCTTAAACGCAAAGCAATATTATGATTATAGCATTGAAAGGTATACTTGTCATACAAATATGATATCTGCAATAAATTTTGTTGCTTTAAAGAGAAAGATGTACTATCATCTATTTAGTTGATGGTACATCTTTATAGCAATATCTTTACTCTTAAAAAATAGTACTAATCAAGAGGATAAATATGGATGCAACAAAAAGGCAAATCACTAAAATCGCAAGAGAAGTAAATAAACTGACTTTGCATACAATGAGGGAGTCAGGTATTGGGACGGGAGAATTTGATCTGATTCATCTGGTAAGACATGAGCCTGGGATTTCCCAGAAGGAAATCAGCTGTCGTTTGAACATGGATAAGGGCGCGGTGGCAAGGAGGGTGGCGAGCCTGGAACAGAAAGGATATCTTATCCGGAGAGGAAACCCTGCAGACGGCCGGAGCCAGCTGCTTTACGCCACTGATAAGGCGGATACTCTTAAAAATTCCAAGTCCTCGGTGGAAGCCGCTTTTTATGAATGGCTTATAGAGGAACTGCCGGAACAGGAGAAAGCGGATTTTTTACAGATTCTTGAGCTTCTTTACCTGCGTTCCAAAACAGAAAGCAGAAATGGCTTTCCCCATGTTACAAAACGGCTGAAGGATGAAGGGGGACAAGCGGAGCATCCCGGACCGGAAACGCTTTCCGGCGGGGAGGAGGACTGAGCATGGAGGGGGATTCTCGGAGAATTGAAAAGCCGGAGCGGATTGCGACCTATTTTCATATGGAAAAATGGACGTTGGCCGTCATAACGGTCACCGGTATTTTTTACAACGTGGGTATGACGGCAGGCCCCTGGTTTGAAGGTCAGCTGGCTCAGCGTCTGTGTGATATTATTCTGGGGAAAAAAGTTTTTGCGGATATGGTGGGGCTGGCATTGCTCTATGTGGCCGTTATCCTTGTGGTGCAGACCATGCGTTATATGAAACGGCTGTTTGTCAGGCGGTTTGCAAACCATATTAACCGGGACATGAAGCAGGTCCTTTACCGCAGCCTGGTGCATAAGAAAAAAGAAGAGCTGGAGAAGGAAAGCGCAGGCGCCATGATGACCAGAGCGATTTCCGATGTGGATGTCTGTGTGGAAGGGATGAGGAAATTCACGACGGAAATTTTTGACACGGGCGTGGTCATGGCGGCTTATCTCGTTATGCTGTTTATTTATGACTGGCGCCTTACATTGCTTTCCATGTGTTTTCCTCCGGCCGCATATTTCATTGCGGAGAAGCTGAAAAAGACAGTATCACGCTGTGCTGCGGCCGGAAAGGAAAGCGCAGGGCGTTTGAATGAGGCCACGCTTGATCGTGTGGAAAACGCATTGACCTACCGGGTCTACGGACAGGACGAGAACAGGAATGCCGACTATGAAATCTGCCTTGCTGATTATGAGAAAAAAGCAGTGAGTGCGAATATCTGGGAAAACGCCATGCAGCCTTTGTATCAGATCATATCCATGATGGGAGCTGTTTTTATTCTGTGGTTTGGCGGCAAAAATGTGCTGGGCAGCGGCTGGACCGCCTGGGACATCGCGGCATTTACCACATTTCTTTCCTGCTTTACCAAGCTGGCTGCCAAATCCTCCAAGGCGGCCAAGCTGTTTAATTCGGTGCAGAAGGCACAGGTGTCATGGAAACGGATTCAGCCTTTTATGCAGGATGCGGAGCCGGAACAGGATATAACAGCAGGGAAGCCGGCGGGTCTTGTGGTATCCGGACTGTCCTTTTCCTACCAGGGCGGCCCTCCGGTCTTTCAGGAGGTTTCCTTCTCAGCCGGCCCGGGTGAAATCATTGGCGTAACTGGTCCGGTCGCCTGCGGAAAATCCACCCTGGGAAGAGTGTTCCTTCAGGAGTCCGCTTACCAGGGAAGCATCCGTATTGGCGGGCGGGAACTGTCCGGAATGACGCAGGAGGAGCTCAGCGGCATGGTAGGATACATGGGACATCAGCCGGAGCTTATCAGTGCGGATATTGAAGAAAATATCCTGCTGGGCGATGAAGAAAATGCACTAAAATATCTGCGTGCGGTCCGTATGGAAGAAGAAACTGCCAAAATGCCGGATGGAATACATACGCTTGTGGGAAACGGCGGTGTGCGTCTGTCGGGAGGACAGCAGGCGAGAATCGCACTGGCAAGGACGCTCTGCCACAGAAAGCCGGTAATGATACTGGATGATCCTTTTTCCGCAGTGGACACAGAAACGGAAAAAGAAATTATGAAAAATCTAAGGGAATTGGCCCGCGACAGCATTGTCCTTCTTCTGACACACAGGCTGGCGCTTTTTCCTGAACTGAATCAGGTGCTCTGGATGTCCGATGGCAGGGTTACCGTATCCTGCCATGAGGAGCTGATGAGAACGAACGCTGATTATGCCGATTTATATCGGATGCAGGAGAAGGGAGGCGGACACCATGAAGCATAGAAGCCCGGTATTTTCCTCCGCTCTGGTTACGATAAGAGAACATTCCTTGCTTACCGCCGGCCTACTGTTTACAATTGCAGGAGCGACTATTCTGGGAATCTTACCGCCGCTGGTTCTGGAGACATTGATTAACCGGCTGACAGAAGGCAGGACCTTTTCGACGTTCCTTGTATTTTTCTATTTTTTTCTCCTGACTGCCGCCGGCCTCTTTGACGCATCCAAAGAAAGCCTGATTACGGTTTTCGGGCAGAAGATTACCCGGAGGCTGCGCCATGAGATGTGTGCCAAGCTTTCCAGGCTTCCTGCCGCTTATTTCCAGAAGAACGAACCCGGCGTTACGACTTCCCGTTTTGTTAATGACGTAGATACGGTGGAGGCGCTCTTTACCTCCGGAATAATCGGCATGGCCGCAGATCTATGTAAGGTAATCAGTATTCTTGCCGTTATTTTCGTTAAAAGCAAAGGCCTGGGAATCCTGATGATGCTCGTTACCCCGCTTTTATATGTGTTGACGCGCCTGTTTCAGAAGCGTATGCTTTCCGCCCAGCTGGTCAACCGGGCGGCGGTTGGACGGGCGAATAATCATGTGCCGGAAACGATAAAAAATATCAGAATGATCCGTTCCTTCCATAAAGAAGCTTTTATGGAAAAAAAGTACGGCAGCTATATACAGCAAAGCTACCATGCGGTGGAAAAAGCCAATTTCTATGACGCAGTCTATTCTCCGATAGTCATTACGATAAGCTCGGTATTGATTGCGGTTATGATGATTTTTGCTGCAAAAGGGGGAGCGATGCAGGCTTTTTTCGGTATGTCTGCCGGAACGGCGGTCGCGGTTATCGCCTATGTGGGAAAAGTATTCGAACCATTGGAAAGCATCGGCATGGAAATACAGAATATTCAGTCTGCGGTGGCCGGCGTGTACAGAATTAATGAATTCCTGCGGGAAGAAGAACGGAAAATGCCGCCGGAGGATATAGAACTGCCAAAGCTCCGGAATATCCAAAACAGTTATTCCGCCCACTTCGGCGCACCCCCTGGCGCCGGAACCAATATGCCTGCGGCGGAGCTTGATAAGGTAAGCTTTGGCTATGAAAGGGAACAGGAAATACTTCATGACGTGGATTTGACGGTGATGCCCGGAGAGAATGTAACTCTTATCGGCCGCACCGGCGCGGGGAAAAGTACAATTTTCAAGCTTTTGCTGGGGTTGTACCGCCCCCGGAGCGGCCGGATAAGGATATTCGGAATGGACGCGGATCAGATTCCGGACAGGCAGAAAAGAAAGCTTTTCGGATATGTGGAGCAGTCCTTTCCCGTAATTCCAGGTACCATAGCAGATCAGATTACGCTTAAAAGCCCGGATATTTCCGCGGAACAGATAGAAAAAGCGCTGAAAACAGCAGGCCTGTGGGAATCTGTCAATGCTTTGGAAAAGGGCTGGGATACTCCTTACAAGCCCGGCCTGTTCTCTCAGGGACAGCTGCAGCTGCTGTCCATTGCAAGAGCGGTAGCGGCTGATCCGGCTATACTTTTGCTGGACGAAATTACCGCCAATCTGGATTCAGTTACCGAAAAAAAAGTCCTGGCAGCGCTGCAGGAGGCATCAAAACGGCGTACTGTAATTTCCATATCACACCGCCTGTATCAGCAGACGGGCGACAGAAGATTCCGTGTGGACGGGAAAAAGGGTGGCTGGGAAAACGAAGATATGTTAAACTGACGATGTAAAAGGAAAGCAGGAGGTGAGGCATTGAAAATTATAATTGAGGAGCCGAAGGAATCTGAAGAAGAACAGATTATTTTCAGATGCCGTGAAATGACTCCTGAGCTTCTCCAAATCATAGCCCGCCTTAAAGCGCAGGAGGGACTGGTTGTAAACCTTGGGACGCAAATCCACCGCATCCGGCCATCCGATATTTATTATATTGAAGTGGTGGAGAATAAAACCTTTTTTTACTGTAAAGAGGCAGTGTATGAGTCAAAACAGAAGCTTTACGAGCTGGAGGAATCCCTGGCCAACAGTGATATGCTGCGGATATCAAAATCTGTGATGCTGAATCTGAGTAAAATAAAAAGCCTCAGCCCTGCGCTGAACGGCAGGTTTGAAGCCATTCTGGATAATGGGGAACGGGTTATCATTTCCAGACAATACGTTGCCGGCCTGAAAAAGAGGCTGGGGATTTAGGAGGGATATATAATGCCTGTCAGGGATCTGCTGAAAGTGATGTTCCAATCTTTTTTTGTCATAGTGACAGGGGTGACCCTGGCCATGTATTTGTCCTGCCTGATTTTTTATCCGGAGGCGGTTTTTTCGCCTGTTGATATTGGCGGGATTCTGCTGGTGGGCCTGCTCAGTGACGCCACCTTTCTTGTATTCTGTTCCCGGAAGGAGCTTGGTAAAAAGAAAATGCTTCTGCGTTTCTGTATCCATATTCCTCTGGTGGTGGCCGTTGTGCTGTGGTTTGCATGGCGATGGAACTGGATTAATATACACAGGGCGGCGGAGGTTGCTGTATATATTCTTCTTATACTGGGGGTGTATGCCATTACGCTGGCCGTTTCCTTCTATCAGGATAAAAAAACGGCAGACAGGATGAATGACAGCCTGAAGGAGCGGTATCATACAGAATAAGAATGTGGTTTTCCAGGCCGGATGTACGGTGTTTTTCCTATTCTGCTGATACTGCCGGCCGGAAGTGTTTTTGTACAGGAATGTTTTTCCATAATGGATTTTTATGGGACGGGGCGAAGCTTACCGTCCCTTTTTTGCATCTTACCTCCATAATTCTGCAGGATACGATATCGCTGGTTGCCGGGACAGGCAGCAAAGCTTTATACTGACCAGACAGGAAAATTTCAAACTGTTTTTCAGGATAAGAGAAGCAGCCGGAGTAAAAAGTGCCTGCAGGTGCGGCGGATAGGAGCAGAAATGAAAAGGAACGGCCGAAAAAAGAACATGGTCTGGATTGTACTGATAATAGTTGTGGTACTGGTTTTGCTGGCAGCAGGGGGAGCGTGGCTTGCGTTCCGGGAGGAACTGGCGATTACAGGGAGTATCCGGAAGGAATCGGAGGAACTTCAGGTCTATTACATGGAAGTAAACGGAGACTATCATTTTCAGGAATTCCTGGAAGCGGGCGGGGCTTCTTCCGACGATGAAGTGGCTGCCTTTCTTACCCAATATATATCAAAAGGCTTTTACTCTGTTGAAATAGAAGAGAGCAGCCCCGGATGCAGCGTAATCTCCGCAATGGATGAAAATGGGAAGCATGTGTGGGGACGCAATTTTGACTGGACAGAAACTGTGACGGTTCTTGTAAAATGTGTTCCTGATGACGGCTATGCTTCCATATCCACCTGTGATCTGCAGAATATTACAAACAGCACGGAGCTCAGGCCGGATAATCTTATGAATAAAATGCTTACGATAGCGGCTCTTTATGTCCCCATGGACGGAATTAATGAGGCGGGGCTCTGTGTCGCTGATTTGGAGGTCAATGAAGGCGGTATGACAGATATGGATACCGACAGGCCGGATCTGACTATGACAACAGCAACCCGGCTGCTGCTGAATCAGGCAGCAACGGTTGACGAGGCGATAGCGCTGCTTGAAAAATATGATATCCATGCATCGGGCGGCATCAGCCATCATCTGGCTGTTTCCGATGCCACGGGAAAATCCGTTGTACTGGAGTTTATGGACGGGAAGATGATCACTGTGAACGCCAGCTGCGCCACCAATTTTAATCTGGCGAAGGGCGACAGCTCTGCCGGCGGGGAAAACGCGCAGAAGCGCTATGAAGAACTGTGCTCCGCTTATGAAGCAAACGCAGGAGTAATGACGAGACAGCAGGTGACGGAGGTTCTCAGGCGGACTGCGCAGGAGGGGGAATGGAAGACGCGATGGTCCATGGCGTACGATCAGGAAACACAAAGCATCAGCTACTGGTTTGACGGCGATTTCGGTAATGAATATCAGATATCGCTGGAGCATGCCTCTGCCACATACTGAAGCGACAAAACTTTAGTTCCGGTTTTAGTAAAAAGGCGTTTGACCAGGATGTTTTATCCAATTATGATATTATCAATTTGTTTGATTATTACCGGCCTTTCATATAATCACTTTTCACGCGAATTTTCTTTTTGTCATAAAACATTCATAATTTCTTAAGTTTTCCTTATATGGACAATAAATACTGCTTATGCTATGATTAATTGCATGGGACAATACAATTAAGATAATTTGCCGCAGCTGTGCGTAAACGGAACAGCTGCTGCTTATTTTATATATACAGGAAGAAGTGAAGAATGAATATGGATAACAGAAGAAGAAATCCTTCGCATTACAATAACCGTCACAGGAAAAGAAGAAAACGGAAAATAAGCCCGCTGGAATACCCGTCAATGCTCGTAAAGTGGATGATTAAGAATAAAGCCATGTCCGCAGTGCTGGGAGTTCTGCTGGCAGTTGTGATTGGAACCATTATTTTAGTCAGCTGGGGCATGAGTAAAGGGAAAACGGAGAAGGCTTCCGGTGAAGCGGAAGGCTCTTCACAGGAAACAGCTTCCCAGGAGGAAAGCGGACAAACAGGAGAATCACAGGAGGCTGCGGAACCGCTGCTTGAAAATGCCTACCCTGAGGTAAATGAACTGATAACCCGTTATTATGCGGCGCTGCAGTCCGATGATCTGGATACAGTAAAGTCTCTGCTTGATTATTCGGAGGATAAGGAACTTCTTCGTATGCAGGAGAACAGCTCCCACATTGAGTCCTATAACAATATTGTCTGCTATACGAAATCCGGTTTGGAACCGGACAGCTATGTGGTATACGCCTGCTATGATGTGAAATTCGAAGGTTTTGATACGCTGGTTCCCGGACTTACGCCTTTTTATGTAAGCAAAAACGCGGAAGGAAGCTTCTATATTCATGACTGGGAGCACGATCCCGAGGCGGCCGCCTATTCCAACGAAGTTACGGCGCAGGCGGATGTCACTGCACTGTACGACAGAATCAGGACCGGAGCGGAAGAGAAGAAAGCGGGGGACGAAGCGCTTTCCGCATTCCTGGCAGGCTATGTGGATGATATGAAGGTAGCTGTTGGAGAAGCGCTGACGGAACAGAAGAACGCACCGGAAAGCCCGGAAGCGTCTGCAGAGAATACACAGTCTCAGGAAGACACGTCAAAGGGAGACACGTCAAAGGGAGGCACGGGTATGCCATCTTCAGAGCCAGAACCGGCACCTACACCCTCTCAGCCAGCTGCCAATTCCGGCAAGGTGCCTAACAGTGGTGAATTTACGGTTTCGGAAACCGTAAACGTAAGAAAGAGCGCCAATGAAAATTCCGACAGAATCGGAGTGTGTTATTCAGGAGAGAAGCTTGAAATACTGATGAAACAGGCAGATGGCTGGACACGCGTTAAGTTCCAGGGCGAGACTGGATATGTAAAATCAGATGTTTTAAAATAAACCGTGAATTATCTATACAGTAAAAAAGGAAGGGAATTCCTGTATGATACAGGAAAATCCACTTCCTTTTTTTACTTTATGCCGCCAAACAGCTTTTTGCCGATATAAATAAAAATGCATGCACCCACTACGGATACAATCAGGTTTGCAAGAAAACCATGAGCATAAAAACCAATCAGGCCGAAGAGGAAGCTGCCAATCATACCGCCGACGATACCTGTAATGATATTGCGGAGAGTACCGCCTGTTGTTTTCATGATTCTGCTGGAAATCCAGCCGGCAAGAGCCCCATATAAAATGGATAATAAAAAGGATATCATTCGTTACCTCCTGTGTTTCATTCGTATTTGTCTATCTATCATAATCAATTCCCGCAGAAAAAGCAAGAAACTTATTCGGCAGGGGTGGCAAAGTTGATTCAGCGGGTTCTGTAACCGCCTCTGGCCTGGTAATTTTGTATTATCCTGCGCAGCGAAGAGGCTGTTTTTCACCGCGTCCAAAAAGGGGAACAGCCTCTTGGCCGTTCCCCCTGCAAGTTTTATTTCTGAGAAAGAAGCCTGATAATTTCCCGGTTGCATTTTCCCCTGAAAGAAAGCAGCCAGGAGGCTTCGCGCGGATACTGTTTGAAGGTAACGGGCGTATCCAGGCCATCCTCCATAAGGGCAATAACCGTATCCCTGTCGGTCAGCTCTTCCAGCAGCTGCAGAACCCTCATATCCTGAAGACCCTCCATCAGCACCTCAGCCCGTATGGAAGCCACCGGGCCGTCCTCGCCCGGATAAACAAGGAAGGCATCGCCGGAAGGAAATGCGCAGGCAGCGTCGGTAACGCAGTAAGGATTAATGCGGTAGCGGGAAAGCGAAGCATTCCAGAAATTAAAGCCCCACTGCAAAAAGCCCCGGATACTGAATTTATAAAGCTGGATACCGAGAATCCTGTTTCTCTGTGACGGCATACAGAAGAAGCGGTTGGACACCTCCTGATACTGCCCGCAGCAATAGTAGGTCCAAAGGCCGGGAACCTTATTCTCCAGAAATGGTTCAATATGGTTATTGCTGCATACAGGAACGCCCACCAGCCCCTGGGCATAAAATTCATAGTCCGACAGCGCATCCATAATGGGAAGGCCGTCAATCTGGGACTCCAGAAGCTTTTTCGCATACAGGTAGGCGGGAATATGCTGCCTGGAGGGCTCGTCTGAAACATGGAAATAGCAGCGACCGCGCAGCTGATGCCCATCAATGAATTCCATCAGCCCAGGCAGAAATGCTTCCAGAAATTCCCTGTACTCATCACTCGCCGCATCCGTAGCCCAGCCGAATATCTGCTTTACCGTCTCTTTTCCCTGCATCCCTTCCCCTGTGTTTGCAACCTTTGCCATAATTTTAGGCGCATGTCCTGCTCCCCACTGTGTGAAAAGATGGGAGAACTCCATATAACGGATACCGCTGCGTTCACAAAGGGAAAGCCAGCGTTCCAGTTTTTCGAAATTGAAGGTATAGGTACCGTCCGAAAGAGATACATCTATCAGCTGCACCGTTGTGCGTTCTCCTCCCGGAGCCGTATCCAGCGGAGGGGTGAAAAGAGGCGTCAGAAGCATGTTGACACCATATTTTGCAGCTTCCTTCATGTATTTTTCCACAAGCGTCCAGTATTCTTCACTGAAAACAGGAGTTTTGTACCAGTCAGCAATACAGTCTGTATGGAACCATTCCGTATGAAGCAGCGTCTGCTCCGGAAGACGGGCATCCAGACGTTCCACAGTAAAGGTACAGCTCCCGAGAACAGCTCCATCATCACAGGTAAAGGTGATAGTAAGATCATAGCTTCCTGCCGGAAGCATGCATTCTGCCGGAACCGTAAACCACAGGCCACGCCATTGACCGGGTATCAACGTGAGAGGCTCCTTTACCGGATAGAGAGGATCCGGATACAGTCCGGGCGTGGTACGCAGCAGAAAATCATCCGCCTCCGGAAAAATCGGAAGCTCACTGGGTACAAGCCCTGTCTGTCTGAATACAACTTCATCCTTCAGGGAACCGGACAGCGCCACGTTTGCGTGAAGAATCTGCGGGCCTTCCAGGCAATAGGCGGCCTGAAAAGAAAAACGCTCATTCAGAAACATGGCGGCGCCGGTACATGGAGTCTGCGGCTGGAACGGCTCATCCGGAAAAATTTTATCCAGAGAGCTGACTATAAGTAAAGTAAATTTTGTGTCGCTCATATATAATCCCCCTATATTAATAATTATGGCATAAGAATAGCAAAATTTCTGAAAAAACTCCATAGTGGTACAGTAAATGAAGCAGAATGTGCAAAGAAAAGTGCCAATATGGATACAGGTTGTAAGAAGTCATGATATATTGTCAGTAAACTAATAAAAAAACACTTTCAGAACATTCTGTTTGTATATTTTCTGTTGGGGTATCCGATAGTTTCCCATAATGTTTTCGTAAAACGGCCGGGACTGGAAAAACCGCAGTTTCAGCATATTTCCGTTTCCTGCTGGAAATATTAAATACGAAAGCTTCTGCTTTTTAAAGCAGAGGCATGCGGACATCGTCCGGGAAAGGACACAAACATGCATCTCACCTCCAAACATTCCCATCTCATCTGTGTAGATTCCGACGGCTGTGCTATGGATACCATGGATATCAAGCATTTTCGGTGCTTCGGGCCTGCCATGGTGAAAGAGTGGTCCCTTACCCCCTGGCAGGAGGAAATCCTTCAACGCTGGAACAACACGAATCTGTATTCCATGACCCGTGGAATCAACCGTTTCCAGGGGCTTTCGATAGCCCTGGAGGAAGCGGACCGCAGCTATCGGCATATTCCCGGAATTGACAGGCTGCTTTCATGGACCGCTTCTTCACACGAGCTTTCCAACAGGGCGCTGGAAAAGGAAATCGCGGACAGCAGGGGAAAAGAAGACCAGAAAGAAATTCAAATACTGGAAAAAGCACTTTCCTGGTCGCGAAAGGTAAACGAACAGATTGCAGCCCTGCCTCTGGACGAGCTTCAGCCCTTTCCCGGAGTAAAGGAAGCGCTGGAGGCGGCTCACAGGGAAGCGGATATTGCCGTCGTATCTTCTGCCAACAAAAAAGCGGTGGAGGAAGAATGGCAGCGCTGCGGGCTTGCCCCCATGACGGATGTCCTCCTCACGCAGGATGACGGTTCCAAAGCCTTCTGTATCGGCGAACTCATAAAAAAAGGATATTTTCCGGAAAATGTCCTGATGCTGGGAGACGCCCCCGGGGACGAAAAAGCGGCCCTGGCAAACAACGTACTTTTTTACCCTGTTCTTGTAAAACAGGAAACGGCCAGCTGGGAACGCTTTCGCACGCAGGCGCTGCCCAAATTCCTGCAGGGGAGCTATGCCGGGACGTACCAGGAAGAACTGACAGCCCTGTTTCATGACAATCTGAAAGGCAAAGCATAATATGGAAAGGATGTAACTGTGAAATTGCTGCGCAGTTATGAAAGGATAAAGGAAACATGGTAAATTTGAAAGAAAAACCCTTCTACCTGAAAGAGGAAGATATTAAATGGGTGGAGGAAACCATAGTCGGCATGACCACAGAGGAAAAAATCGGCCAGCTGTTTGTATATATGGTAACTAACCGCGATCCAGCAGTCATGAAATCGGTTCTTGACCGTTTCCATGTGGGAGCAATCCGTTATCACAATGCGCCTAAGGAAGAACTGTATGAACAGAACCGGATACTTCAGGAAAATACCAAAATTCCTCTTTTAATAGCCTCCAACTGTGAAGCCGGAGGAAACGGCGGAATTGAGGGCGGGACCGCGGTTGCCAACGGAGCTGCGGTCGCCGCAGCGGATTCCGAGGAGCTGGCCTATGAAATGTCCTGTGTAGGCGCTTCCGAATCCGCCGCCGTGGGCTGCAACTGGAATTTTGCCCCGGTTGTGGATCTGCTTTTTAACTGGAGAAATACCATTGTGCAGACAAGGGCCTTCAATGACAGCCCGGAGGATACCATACGCTATGCAAAGGCTTTTATGCGCGGCGCAAAGGAAAAAGGCTTCGCTACCTGCTGCAAGCATTTTCCCGGAGATGGGACGGAAGAGAACGATCAGCATCTGCTTATGGGTATCAATGAGCTTTCCTGTAAGCAGTGGGACAATACCTTCGGCAGAGTATACCAGGAACTGATAGACGACGGTGTAATGACTATTATGGCAGGCCACATTGCCCTGCCTTCCTACCAAAGGGAACTCCATCCCGGCCTGAAAAATGAAGAGATTTTACCGGCCACACTGTCGCCTGAGCTTATTACCGGGCTTTTAAAGGAAAAAATGCAGTTCCATGGCCTGGTGGTAACAGATGCGTCCCATATGATAGGCATGTTCGCCGCCATGCCGAGAAAGGAACAGGTGCCGAGGGCAATTGCCGCAGGCTGTGACTGCTTCCTCTTTTTTAATGATCCCGAAGAAGACTTCGGCTATATGCTGGAGGGCTATCGCAGCGGTATCATCACGGAAGAAAGGCTGAAGGATGCGCTTTACAGGATCCTGGGCGTAAAAGCAGCCATCGGCCTCCACCGTAAGCAGGCGGAAGGCACCCTTATGCCTCCCAGGGAAGCGCTGGAGGTTGTGGGCTGCAGGGAACACCGCTGGATAGCGAAAAAGGCTGCGGATCAGTTCATTACACTGGTAAAGGATACCCAAAGCATCCTCCCGCTGACCCCTGAAAAAAGCAGGCGGCTGAAGCTTGTATTTATCGGCGGCGGAGAAGGCATGGTGGTGGCCGGCAAGCTGATCAAGGACAACAGTGAGGAAGTAAAAGAACAGATGATCCGCCTGCTACAGCAGCAGGGCTTCCAGGTGGATGCCCAGACGCCTCAGGGAAAAGGGAAAATGGAGGATTTCCAGGCAAAATACGATGCCTGCATTGTCGCCCTCCATGTGACAGGCTTTGCCCAGTATAATTCGATGCGTGTCAAATGGGCCTCACCTGCGGATCAGCCCTGGTATGTCTCACAGATCCCCACCATCTTTTTATCGCTTGGCTTTCCCAACCACCTCATTGATGTACCGATGGCCAGGACCTATATCAACGCCTATCTTGATTCCGAAACAGTTATGGAAGCCGCGATAGAAAAGATTATGGGAAAATCAGAATTCAAAGGATGCTACCAGGAAAATGTATTCTGCGGCAGGTGGGACACCAGGCTTTAGAAAGCCCATTTTTGTACAGCTTTACAGCGAAGGAAAAAATTTTAAGTAGGTTTGCAGCGAAGGAAAATCCGTTCTGAAAATGCATCCGGCGAAAAAATACAGGAAAGGCCATACAGCACACCAAAGCTGTACGGCCTTTCTTTTATCATTTCTTTTTATAATAATGCTCCAGCCACTGAATCATCTGATAAAGTCCCATGGCAATAATACAGAGTATAATAATAGAAGTAATTACCATATTCAGCTGGAAGACCTGGCTTCCATAAATGATCAGATAACCAAGCCCTCTTCTTGCCGCCAGGAATTCCCCGATGATTACACCCACAAGGGCAAGACCGATATTCACCTTCATGGTGCTCAGAATAATAGGAATGGAACCGGGAAGCACCACCTTGAAAAGTGTATCCCTCCGGTTCCCGCCCAGGGTGTAAATCAGTTTGATTTTTTCCTCATCCACCTGACGGAAGCCGGTGTAAAGATTGATAATGGCGCCGAAGATAGCAACGGAAATGCCGGCCACAATAATTGTGTTCATTCCGGTTCCCAGCCATACGATAAGAAGCGGAGCCAGGGCGGATTTGGGAAGGCTGTTAAGCACCACCAGATAAGGCTCCAGAATTTCCGTCAGCCTGGAGGAATACCACAGCAGGGTGGCGCACAGCATGCTGAAGCCGAATACCAGCAGAAAGCTTAAAATGGTTTCATACAGCGTTACTCCAATATGCATGCATAAGGAGTTCTTCTGCAGCATAGTAATAAAACAGGTAACCACCCGGCTGGGACTGGAAAAGAAAAAGGAGTCGATGATTTTCAAATCAGCGCACAGCTCCCAGACAGCCAGGAATACAAGCAGGATAAAAAAACGCATGAAGGTCACCATTCTGTGGTGCCTTCTGTGCTCAGCAACAAAACGCTCCTGGGCAGACGCGGAAAGCTCTGCCGGAGTCATATTTTTCATTTTATTTTTATGATTCATCTGTCAGTTCCTCCCATAGCAGATTAAAATAATCCTTGAATTCAGGCGCATTTCTGGAGGCCAGCGGAGAGTCGTCCTTCAGGGTCAGATGGATGGGAATTTCCGCCTTAACCCGGGCGGGCCGGTTGCTCAGTACAATGACGCGTTCTGCGAGGCTGACGGCTTCTGAAAGATCATGAGTGATCAGGATGGCTGTTTTCCCGGCGGAACGTATAATGCGGCAGATATCAGCCGATACGGTCAGGCGCGTCTGGTAATCCAGGGCGCTGAAGGGTTCGTCAAGCAGCAGTATTTCCGGCTCCAAAGCCAGGGTGCGCACCAGTGCGGCCCGCTGCTTCAGCCCCCCTGAAAGCTCGCTGGGCTTCTTGTGAAGGAACGGTGTAAGCCCGTAATCATCCACCATGGCAAGAACCTTTTCCTTCTTCTCAGGCGTCATCTGCTTATTGATCTCCAGGCCCAGCATAACGTTTTTATAAATATCCCGCCATTCAAACAGGTGGTCGTGCTGAAGCATATACCCAATGCCGGGCTTTTTGTCCTGAGGATCCTTTGTATAAAAAGTAATATCGCCGGATTCAGGCTGAAGCAATCCGGCAATAAGTGATAAAATCGTGGATTTTCCGCAGCCGCTGGGACCGACGATGGCCAGGAATTCTCCGGTTTTGACCGAAAAGGATATATTGTTGAGTGCTTTTATTTCTCCATTCAGGCTGTGATAGGAGAATGCTATATTTTTCAATGAGAGTATGATATCTTCCATGTCAATCCTCCAATCTGGCCGGGAAAGGAAGCGGCAGGTCCCACAGCGGCAATCCAGGTCCGGTCAGTTATATAACATATCATATGAAACCGGGGGAAAATGGTTCCTTCCCGGTATTTTTCCGGTGGAAGAAAACAGGGGAAAATGGTAAAATAAAAAGAAAAAGCCAGCTTTTTGTCGGCTTATGTAAGGGGGATTGCATATATGCGGGGCTTGAAGCTTATGTGGGGGGTGTTATGGCCTTTTCTATGGTTCCTGGCGGCATTGGGAGCTGCTGCATTCTCCTGTCCCCACAGTTTTTCCGTACTGGAGGTGACGGGGATTGGCGCAGCTGCAGCAATCCTTACCCTGCTCGCCTGGGAACGTCTGCAAAAAGGAAAGGGCCTGACGGACAGGCTGTTTTGGGGAGGAAAGGCCCTGGGCTGCGGTTGGCTTCTCATCCCTGCGGGGATCTCGGTATGCATTACGCTTAACGGCTTATTGATTCTCACCGGGCTGGAAAGCGCGTCCGGAATGTATGACGGGATGGCGGAGCTTATCTACGGCAGCGCAGTCTGGGAACAGCTGCTGCTTTCCTGTCTCCTGATTCCTTTTGCGGAGGAGCTGGTTTTCCGTGAGCTGGGATACGGCAGGCTTAGGGAGGAAGTGGGCTTTGGAGCGGCTGCTTTGATAACTGCCCTTTTTTTTGGAATTTACCACCTTCGGCCGGTTCAGGCGATCTACGCGGCGGGACTGGGGCTTGTGCTGGCGGCGGCCTATGAAAAATGCGGCGGTTTTTTGGCGGCGTTTCTGGTCCATGCCGTGTCCAATCTGGCCTCTGTGGCAATGACGCTGGGAGAGGAGAACAATCAGCTATGGAATCGCCGGAGTGCGGCCGCTGTCTTTACTGTGGCATCAGGTCTGGTGCTTTTTGTCTGTCTGCGGAAGATACTGGCGTTTGATAAGAAAACTTTATTGCAATAAAGTTCATTTTATGGTAGTATCATTTTTAAATTGATTTTTAAGGTCATTTTTTATCGAATAAAAGGCCGGATTTTTGGCGGAATGGAGGATGTTTATGGCACAGCTCTGGGGCGGACGTTTTACCAAGGAAACGGACAGGTTGGCATATCAGTTCAATGCGTCTATTAATTTTGACAAAAGGTTTTTCGCACAGGATATTGAAGGAAGCATTGCCCATGCGGCGATGCTTAAGGAGCAGGGAATCCTGACGGAGGAAGAGAAGGAAGCAATCACGGAGGGCCTGACCGGCATCCGCAGGGATGTGGAAGAGGGACGTCTTGTGATTACCGAAGAATATGAGGATATCCACAGCTTTGTGGAAGCAAACCTGATTGACCGGATCGGGGATGCCGGAAAGAAGCTTCACACCGGAAGGAGCCGCAACGATCAGGTAGCTCTGGATATGAGGCTGTATGTGCGTCAGGAGCTGCTGGAAATCGACGGCTGCCTGAAGGACCTGCTGGAAACGCTGATAACGCTGATGGAAGAGAACCTGGATACCTATATGCCAGGCTTCACCCATATGCAGAAGGCGCAGCCTACCACGCTGGCACACCATCTGGGAGCTTACTTTGAAATGTTTAAAAGAGACAGGCTTCGGATGAAGGATATTTATGCGCGCATGAATTACTGCCCTCTGGGAGCCGGCGCTCTGGCGGGTACCACCTATCCGCTGGATCGCAGTATGACGGCTTCCCTGCTGGGGTTCGCGGGTCCTACGTTAAACAGCATGGATTCCGTTTCTGACAGAGACTATCTGATAGAGTTTTTATCAGCGCTTTCCACGGTGATGATGCACTTAAGCCGTTTTTCGGAGGAGATAATCACCTGGAACTCCAATGAATATCGATTTGTGGAGATCGACGATGCCTATTCTACCGGCAGCAGCATCATGCCGCAGAAGAAGAATCCGGACATTGCTGAGCTGACAAGAGGCAAGACCGGACGTGTTTACGGAGCGCTTGTTTCTATTCTGACAACAATGAAGGGAATTCCTCTCGCCTATAACAAAGACATGCAGGAAGACAAGGAACTGACCTTTGACGCCATAGATACAGTAAAGAACTGCCTGATCCTTTTTAACGGAATGGTAAAGACCATGCGCTTTAATAAAGCCGTCATGGAAAAGAGCGCGGTAAACGGCTTCACCAATGCCACGGACGCCGCCGATTATCTTGTGGGAAAAGGCGTGCCCTTCCGGGATGCCCACGGCATTATCGGCAGGCTGGTGCTGTACTGCATTGAGAAGAATACCAGCATTGACAGCTTAAGCCTGGAGGAACTCAAAAACGTCAGCCCTGTATTTGAGGAAGATATTTTCGATGCAGTATCACTGAAAACCTGCGTGGAAAAAAGGCTGACACTGGGAGCGCCCGGTATGGAGGCCATGAAGGAAGTCATCCGTGTTAACAGGGAATACCTGAAGGAAGAATGGCATTCTTAAACCACATTTAAGGAGATACACCGTCCTAAACAGTTACATTTAGAATATATATAGAAGAAAGATGAGGAGAGAAAAAATGAGTGAGAAACTGAAGGTAGGTATTTTAGGCGGAACAGGTATGGTGGGACAGCGTTTTATATCCCTGCTGGAGAATCATCCCTGGTTTGAAGTGACTACAATTGCTGCAAGTCCCAGATCCGCAGGCAAAACTTATGAGGATGCCGTGGGTGACAGATGGAAAATGACCACTCCCATGCCGGAAGCGGTTAAGAAAATCGTGGTTATGAATGTCAACGAAGTGGAAAAGGTTGCCGCTCAGGTGGATTTTGTTTTCAGCGCCGTTGATATGACAAAGGAAGAGATCAAGAAGATTGAAGAGGAATATGCGAAAACGGAGACCCCTGTGGTATCCAACAACAGCGCACACCGCTGGACCCCGGATGTTCCCATGGTAGTGCCGGAAATCAATCCGGAGCACATGAAGGTAATAGATTTCCAGAAGAAGCGCCTGGGAACCACAAGAGGCTTTGTTGCCGTAAAGCCCAACTGCTCCATCCAGAGCTATGCCCCCGTGCTGACCGCCTGGAAGGAATTCGAGCCTACAGAAGTGGTAGCCACCACCTATCAGGCGATTTCCGGTGCCGGAAAGACCTTTAAGGACTGGCCGGAGATGGTTGGAAACATCATTCCCTATATTGGCGGAGAAGAAGAAAAGAGTGAAAAGGAACCTCTCCGTATCTGGGGTAAAATTGAGGACGGCGTCATCGTTCCGGCGACAAGCCCGGTGATCACCTGCCAGTGTATCCGCGTCCCCGTACTCAATGGACATACGGCCGCTGTTTTCGTGAAGTTTAACAAGAAGCCCACCAAAGAGCAGCTGATTGAAAAGCTTGTGAATTTCAAAGGCCTGCCTCAGGAGCTGGAGCTTCCCAGCGCACCGAAGCAGTTCATCCAGTATCTGGAGGAAGATAACCGTCCGCAGGTTTCCCTGGATGTGGATTATGAAAAGGGCATGGGGATTTCCGTGGGACGTCTCCGTGAAGATACGGTTTATGACTGGAAGTTCATCGGACTTTCCCATAATACGGTCCGTGGAGCAGCAGGCGGAGCCGTTCTGTGTGCGGAACTGCTGAAAGCACAGGGATATATTACTAAAAAATAAGCCCTGAAAAAAGAGGTATGATTTGGGCAAAGATTTATTTATTGCGGAAAAACCCAGTGTTGCCCGCGAATTTGCAAAAGCTTTAAAATACAATATGAGCAACCGGGACGGCTACATGGAATCAAACGAGGCCATCGTCACATGGTGTGTCGGACATCTGGTAACCATGAGCTACCCGGATGCTTATGACCCGGAATTAAAAAGGTGGACGTTAAAAACGCTGCCTTTTATTCCGGAGGAATATAAATATGAAGTAATCCCCGGCGTCCAGAAGCAGTTTGACATTGTGAGCGGCCTGCTGAACCGGGCCGATGTCACCAGAATTTATGTCTGTACCGACTCCGGACGGGAGGGAGAATATATCTACCGTCTGGTGGAAAGGCAGGCCGGCGTCCATGGCAAGGAACGCCGCCGGGTCTGGATTGATTCCCAGACAGAGGAAGAGATTCTCAGAGGCATCCGGGAAGCCAAGGATCTTTCTGCCTATGACAGCCTTTGCGATGCGGCTTATCTGCGCGCCAAGGAAGATTATCTGATGGGAATCAATTTTTCCCGGGTCCTGACCCTGAAATACGGCACACCGGTGAAGAACTACCTGAAAAGAGACAAGGCCGTTATTTCCGTAGGCCGGGTAATGACCTGTGTCCTGGGAATGGTGGTAAACCGTGAGCGGGAAATCCGGCAGTTTGTGAAGACGCCGTTTTACAGGGTAACCGGGCGCTTTTCCATTGCCTGCCAGGCGAAGGACAACCAGGCAAGTGCTTCTTTGGCGGCCTCTGAGAACGGCAGCCGCAGCTTTGAGGGAGAATGGAGGGCAGTGGAAGGCTCCAGATGGTTCCAGTCGCCCTTACTGTATAAGGAAAACGGCTTTAAGGATAAGGAAGAAGCGCAGAAGCTGATAAATTTCCTGGAGGAGGAGCCCAGGGAAATTCCTGTTGTGGATAAAATCGAGCGGAAGAAAGAACAGAAGAATCCGCCGCTTTTGTATAATCTGGCAGAGCTTCAGAATGACTGCTCCAAATATTTTAAAATCAGCCCGGATGAGACACTGCGGATCGTCCAGGAGCTTTATGAAAAAAAGCTGACTACCTATCCGAGAACGGATGCCCGTGTGCTTTCCACCGCTGTTGCAAAGGAAATCAGCAAAAATATCAGCGGGCTTCGGGGAATCAGTTCCGTTGCCCCCTTTGCGGCGCAGATTCTGGAAAGCAAAAGCTATCAGGGAATTGCCAAAACAAGATACGTCAATGATAAACAGATTACGGATCACTATGCGATTATTCCTACCGGACAGGGACTGGGGGCGCTGAAAAGCGTTTCAGCCACGGCCGCAAAGGTTTATGAAATTATCGTGAGACGGTTTTTAAGTATTTTTTATCCGCCTGCGGTATATCAGAAGGTATCCCTGGTCAGTATTATGAAGGGAGAGCGTTTTTTTGCCAGCTTCAGAGTGCTGACGGAGGAAGGCTACCTGAAGGTGAGCCAGTTCTCTTTTTCCAGGAAAAAAGAAGACGTTCCTGCAAATGCAGAGAACAGAAATGAGGAGAAAGACGGCGCACAGGAGGATGTGAAATGCGATGCCGCCTTCCTGAAAATACTCCAGGGGCTGAAAAAAGGCACGCCGCTTGTAAATGAGGGCCTGGAGATCAAGGAAGGGGAGACATCCCCGCCAAAGCGCTATAATTCAGGAACCATGATCCTGACGATGGAAAACGCCGGCCAGTTCATTGAAGATGACGAACTTCGCGCCCAGATTAAGGGAAGCGGTATCGGGACCAGCGCCACAAGGGCGGAGATCCTGAAGAAGCTGGTATCCATCCAGTATCTTGATCTGAATAAAAAAACACAGATCATCACGCCCACGCAGATGGGGGAAATGATTTATGACGTGGTATCCGATTCCATCAGGCCGCTGCTGAATCCGGCACTTACGGCCAGCTGGGAAAAAGGCCTGACCATGGTAGCGGACGGCACGATTACATCACAGGAGTATATGAAAAAGCTGACCGATTTTGTTGGACGCAGAACCAACATCGTGAAGCAGCTGAACAATCAACAGATTCTGTACAGGCAGTTTGAGGAAAATTCAAAGTATTACATGAAGCAGCCCTCCAGGGCGGCTGCCGGAAAGAAACCGGAGGCGAAGGAAGCCTGACCGGGCCAGGGGCAGCAGGCAGCGTGTAAGCAGGCAGCGAGTGTCACGGACACAGTAAGGAGCAGACATGGAAGAATGTAAAATCATAAATCTGTATAACTTGAATGAAACGATTGCAGCGCCTTTATTTGAGGGCCTTACCTATCCCTGGGAGGCATTACCGAAAATCAAGGCTTTTATCATACAACTGGGAAATACGCTTCCTGCAGATAAATTCAACAAAATCGGAGAGGATGTGTGGATTGCAAAATCTGCCAAAGTTGCGCCCACCGCTTATATCAACGGTCCGGCCATCGTGGACGAGGAAGCGGAGATCCGCCACTGTGCCTTTATCAGGGGCAGCGCCATCGTTGGAAAAGGAGCCGTGGTAGGCAATTCCACTGAGCTTAAAAATGTAATCCTGTTCAATAAGGTGCAGGTTCCCCATTATAATTATGTGGGAGACAGCATTCTCGGCTTTAAATCACACATGGGAGCCGGTTCCATTACCTCCAATGTAAAGAGCGATAAAACCCTCGTTGTAGTCAGATGCAATGGAGATGAATTCCATACGGGCCTGAAGAAATTCGGCGCCATGTTGGGCGATAATGTGGAGGTCGGCTGTAATTCCGTCCTGAATCCCGGAACGGTAATCGGCAGGGACAGCAATATTTATCCCACCTCTATGGTAAGAGGCTTTGTACCTGCCAACAGCATTTATAAAACCAGAACGGAAATATCCGAAAAACGCGGTACACAGGCTGGTACGGACAGACAGTAAGTACTGGCTAACGACGGATAAACAGTAATTTCAATGGAATTAACCGGATATTTATATATCAAAAAAGCGGGTGGAGCATCTGCCCGCTTTTTTTGATTGCCATTTTTATGGGGAATTCATGAGCTCTTTTGAATAAGGGGTAAATTTTATAACAGCTTCAATAAATGAGCTGCTACAAAATATTGCGGGCCATATACGAAATATTGAAATTATTATTGACGAAAGGCTTATTTTCGTGTATAGTTACTGTTAGACGCGTTAATGCTTGCACGCGCTAAAGCATCGAACTGTAAAAGATACATAGAAAAGAGGAAAAAGTTATGAAAAGGTTATTAGCAGTAGCAACCGTTTTAACAATGACGGCAGCCATGCTGGCTGGCTGCGGCAGCAGTGCACAGAATGCTGCTTCCACGGCTTCGGAGCCGGCTGTACAGGAGTCGGTCCAGGCACCTGCGGAAAGCCAGGCGGCAGCCGACAGTGAAGCGCCCGCAGCGCAGACCGATTCGGATAAAGTATACAGGATCGGTATCTGCCAGCTTTTGCAGCACGAAGCGCTTGACGCCGCAACAAAAGGCTTCAAGGAAGCCATGATAGAAAAGCTTGGCGAGGATAACGTGGAATTTGACGAGCAGAATGCTTCCGGTGATTCCGCGACCTGCGCAACCATTATCAATCAGTTTGTTTCTGCAGACGTGGATCTGATTCTGGCAAATGCAACAGCTTCCCTTCAGGCAGCAGCGGCAGGGACCGGAACCATTCCGATTCTTGGAACCTCCATCACAGACTATGCGACTGCGCTGGAAATTGACGAGTGGACAGGAACCACTGGCAAGAATATCTCCGGGACATCCGATCTGGCTCCCCTGAAGGAACAGGCAGCCATGCTGAATGAGCTTTTCCCGGATGCCAAAACTGTCGGCCTGCTTTACTGCTCTGCAGAAGCCAATTCCGTATATCAGGCAAACACCATCCAGGAACATCTGGAAGGGCTGGGATATACCTGCAAGACCTACACCTTCGCAGACTCCAATGATATCGCTTCCGTAACCACCAATGCGGCGGGAGAGTGTGATGTAATCTATGTCCCCACAGACAATACGGCTGCTTCCAATACAGAGGTTATCAATAATGTATGTCTGCCCGCAGGCGTTCCCGTCATCGCCGGTGAAGAAGGAATCTGCAAGGGCTGCGGCGTAGCCACCCTGTCCATCAACTATTACGATATCGGATATAAAGCCGGCGAGATGGCAGTAGATATTCTTGTAAACGGCGCTGACATTACAACCATGGCGATTGAATCCGCTCCCAATGTAACCAAGGAATACAATGAAGCAATCTGCAAAGAACTGAATATTACAGTGCCTGATGACTATGTTGCCATCAAAGCCGAATAACCAATGTTTCTAACATAAAGTACATCCCCGCAGCCATCTGCGGTGAACTGGGGAACGGTTTTAGTTCCTTACGTACAGAAGCGGTTAAAAAAGCCCTGCTTTTTTACCGCTTTTTGTCGTACTCTATAGTTGGAGATGAAGATCATATTTTTTCCTGTTATAAATATATATATTTGGCTGTGAAAATACGTAAAAGCCCTAAAAATGAGGAAAAGTCCAAAGAGGCTTAATTAAAAAGATACGCGGAGGTAAAATGAAGTGAATATCATGTCGCTCTTTAATGCGCTGCCAGGCGCCTGCGCCCAGGGATTGATCTGGGGCATTATGGCAATCGGGGTTTATATTACCTACAAGATACTGGATCTGGCGGACCTGACAGTGGATGGAACAATGGCCACCGGAGGCGCTGTCTGTATTATGATGATACGAAGCGGACATTCCATCGGCCTTTCCCTCTTATGCGCGGTTATGGCAGGGGCGCTTGCCGGACTGGTTACGGGAATTTTTCATACGGCCATGGGAATCCCGGCAATTCTTGCAGGAATACTGACCCAGCTCGGCCTTTACTCCATTAACCTGAGAATTCTTGCCAACAGCTCCAATCAGGCAGTCAGCGTGGATAAGTATTCCCTGCTGGTTTCACTGCGCTACATAAAGGGCGTTCCTTTTTATAAAAATACAATACTGATTTGTATCGTAATTCTTATTGTACTGATCGCTTTACTTTACTGGTTTTTCGGTACTGAACTTGGATGTTCCATCCGCGCCACCGGCTCCAACCCGAATATGTCCAGGGCACAGGGAATCAATACGGATTTCTGTAAAATCCTGGGACTTATGCTTTCCAACGGAATCGTTGCTTTTGCCAGTGCGCTTTATGCCCAGTATCAGGGCTTTGCGGATGTAAATATGGGACGGGGCGCTATCGTTATCGGCCTGGCGGCCGTTATTATCGGTGAAGTAATCTTCAGCCGTGTCCGCGGGAACTTTGCTTTCAAGCTGTTTTCGGCGGCCCTGGGAGCAATTATCTACTATATCGTTCTGCAGGTGGTTCTGTGGCTGGGCCTGAATTCCAACGATCTGAAGCTGTTCTCAGCCCTGGTTGTGGCTCTGTTCCTGGCAATCCCTTACCTGAAGGACAGATATTCCAAAAAGGCGGTAAAAAAAGGAGGTGCTTCCCGTGCTTAAGCTAACAGATATTACCAAAACCTTCAATGCGGGTACGATTAATGAGAAAACAGCGCTGAACGGCCTTTCCCTTGAGCTTCAGGAGGGAGACTTTGTAACCGTCATTGGCGGAAACGGGGCAGGAAAGTCAACGATGCTCAATGCAGTGGCAGGTGTTTTTTATGCAGACGCGGGTACGATAAGCATAGACGGCATCGATGTGACCAAGCTGCCAGAATATAAACGGGCCAAATATCTGGGGCGCGTGTTTCAGGATCCGATGACGGGTACTGCCGCCAATATGCAGATAGAAGAAAATCTGGCCCTGGCGGCACGGCGCGGAGGCCACCGCACCCTCAGGCTGGGAATTACGCAGAAGGAAAGAGAAGAGTATCAGGAACAGCTGAAAATTCTGGAGCTCGGACTGGAATTCCGCATGACCAGCAAAGTCGGCCTCCTTTCCGGAGGCCAGCGCCAGGCGCTGACTCTGCTTATGGCAACCCTGAAAAAGCCCAGACTTCTGCTCCTTGACGAGCATACGGCGGCGCTGGACCCGAAAACAGCGGCAAAGGTTCTGGATATCACAGAAAAAATCGTTGACAGGGATCACCTGACCACCCTGATGATTACCCATAATATGAAGGATGCCATCGCTCACGGAAACCGCCTTATCATGATGCATGAAGGAAGAGTTATCTATGACGTGTCAGGAGAAGAGAAGAAGAAGCTTCAGGTATCAGACCTCCTGAAGAAATTCGAACAGGCCAGCGGCGGAGAATTCGCCAACGACCGAATGATGTTGAACTGATAACAATAACGTTGGTTCGGTCGTTTGCGACCGGATGATGTTGAATTGATAACAGAAAAGTTGGTTCGGTCGTTTATGACCGAATGATGTTGAACTGATAACAGAAATGTGGATTTTATAAGCGTATCCGAAGCCCTCATAAGCATCGGATACGCTTATTTTTACCACTTCGACAATTCTTTGACAAATTTTTTCAAAAAGGCTGGATTTTTAAGATGAAATATGAGAAAATAATACGAGCGATTAGGGACAGGTATTTTTGCGGCCTTTTTGCCGCAGAGGTATTTTGTTATCAATAAGGCGCCTTACCATACGACGCCGCACTGTTTGCTAATACAATCTACATATCGAAAGGAGTTTTCACATGATCTATTCAAAAGAAGTTGAAGAAATGTGTCCAGTAGCACAAGGCGTTGCTCACGGCTGTGCTCCGATCCCTGAAGAAGCAAAATGGGTAAAATCCAAAGAAGTAAAAGACATTTCCGGTCTGACACACGGTGTTGGCTGGTGTGCTCCTCAGCAGGGTGCCTGCAAGCTTACCCTGAACGTTAAGGAAGGTATTATCCAGGAAGCTTTGGTTGAGACAATCGGATGCTCCGGTATGACCCACTCCGCAGCTATGGCAGCAGAGATCCTTCCGGGCAGAACTGTTCTGGAAGCTTTAAATACAGACCTTGTATGTGATGCTATCAACACAGCTATGAGAGAACTGTTCTTACAGATCGCTTACGGCAGAACACAGAGCGCGTTCTCCGAAGACGGACTTCCTGTAGGCGCAGGCCTGGAAGACCTTGGAAAGGGCTTAAGAAGCCAGGTTGGTACTATGTATGGTACCCTGAAGAAAGGCCCCCGTTATCTGGAAATGGCAGAAGGCTATGTAACAGGCATCGCTCTTGACGAAGAAGATCAGATTATCGGCTACCAGTTCGTAAGCCTTGGAAAAATGACAGACTTTATCAAGCAGGGCGACGATCCGAACACAGCTTATGAAAAAGCAAAAGGTCAGTACGGTCGTGTTGCTGATGCTGTTAAGATCATCGATCCGAGAAAAGAATAAGAGGAGGTAGCGAAAATGGCTTTATTTGAATCATATGAAAGACGTATTGATAAAATCAATGCCGTACTGAACAGCTACGGCATCGCTTCCCTTGAAGAAGCTGAGAAAATCACAAAAGACGCTGGACTTGACGTATATGACCAGGTTAAGAAAATCCAGCCTATCTGCTTTGAAAATGCTTGCTGGGCTTACATTGTAGGCGCTGCAATTGCAATTAAGAAGGGCTGCAAGAGAGCAGCTGACGCAGCTGCAGCAATCGGTGAAGGACTTCAGGCTTTCTGTATTCCCGGTTCCGTTGCTGATACCCGTAAAGTAGGCCTTGGCCATGGTAACCTTGGAAAGATGCTTCTTGAAGAAGAAACCGAATGCTTCTGCTTCCTGGCTGGACATGAGTCCTTCGCAGCAGCTGAAGGCGCTATCGGTATCGCAGAGAAAGCAAACAAGGTTCGTAAGAAACCCTTAAGAGTTATCCTGAACGGCCTTGGAAAAGATGCAGCTCAGATTATCTCCAGAATCAACGGATTTACTTTCGTTGAGACAGAATATGATCCTTACACCAACACTGTAAAGGAAGTATACCGCAAATCCTATTCCGAAGGACTTCGCGCAAAAGTTAACTGCTACGGTGCTAACGATGTTTGTGAAGGCGTTGCTATCATGCACAAAGAAGGTGTTGACGTTTCCATTACCGGTAACTCCACCAACCCCACGAGATTCCAGCATCCCGTTGCAGGTACCTACAAGAAGGAATGCATCGAGCAGGGTAAGAAATACTTCTCCGTTGCTTCCGGCGGTGGTACAGGCCGTACACTTCATCCCGATAACATGGCAGCAGGCCCTGCTTCCTACGGTATGACAGATACCATGGGACGTATGCACTCTGACGCTCAGTTCGCTGGTTCTTCTTCCGTTCCGGCTCACGTTGAGATGATGGGTCTGATTGGCGCAGGTAACAATCCGATGGTCGGCATGACCGTGGCTGTTGCTGTTAGCATTGAAGAGGCTGCTCAGGCTGGCAAGTTCTAAGTAAATGACATAAATATATAATTGACCGTACCGACCTTTTATGGTTGGTACGGTTTTTTTTCTGAAAAATCTGTATATTCTTCGGATATAATTACAGTTTCTTCGATGGAGACAGCAAAATCCGCGGTCATACCAACCATCGGGTTATTACCTGCGCCAATCAGTACTATCATTTTATTTCCCATTAACCAACATATATTTCTATAAAACAGCAATTGCTTCTGTAAATTTTTATAAGTGAAATGGAACCTTTCTCCATACAGGATACTCTTATAATCAGAAGCTTCTGAAAAAGAGAGGTGAAAGCAGGTGCGGATAACAAAAGAAAAATTTGCGGATTTAATCAGAGAATATAAGCTGCCCATGTACCGGCTTTCTTATGGAATACTGCAAAATGAAATGGATGCGGAGGATGCCGTAGGCGAAGCGGTGATAAAAGCCTATGAGCATCTGGATTCTTTAAGGGAGATCGATAAGTTCAGGCAATGGATTATGATGATTACCGCAAACGAAGCAAAACATATTTTCCGGAAAAGGAAAAGGGTGGAACTGACTGAGGATGTGAGTCGGTATGGAATGTCACAAAATGATAAACACGATGAACTGTGGGACATTATATTAACCCTTGATGAAAAATATCGCTCCGTAATCATTTTATTTTATTATGATCAAATGAAAATAAAGGAAATCAGTGAAATTCTCCATATCACGGAGGGAACCGTTAAATCCAGGATGTCCAGGGCTAAGGATATATTAAAGAAACAGCTGGTATGATTCTGGATGGAAAGGAGCGGACTATGATTGATAATTTTGATAAAAAAATAATGAAGCTGGCTCAAAAAGAAGCGGACAGAACTCCGAAGCTGCCTCAAAACTTTGACGAACATATCGAAAATATCCTGAGCTGCCTTCCAGCAGGGAAGAAAAGGCGGTTTACATGGAAGAAGGCGATAATACTTGCGGCAGCATTGGCTGTAACACTGTCTGTTACGGTAACGGCAGCGGTTAATTACGTTAGGCAGCGGATGGAGGCTATGAATGAGGCTGAAAGATCAAGTCATTTCCAGGCATCGCTGAATACCGCACCGGCTGATTTTTATTCCAGGGAACTGACCGATATGGAAAAAAAGAAAATGGAAGAGCTGAAGGGGAAATATTATAACGAGGGCGTATTTCCGGAGGGAACATTGAAACGAATAGAGGCTGCATCGGAATATGATGGGAACGGAGTCGCCTTCCTTGCATCGCGCGGCACATTCTTTTTACCGGAAAAAGAACTGAATGATGAAGAAATCCTGCAAATTATTGATTTCCGGGAAAAACGGGAATTTAGTATACATGAGGCCGAAAGCAAAGCTGCCGCCGGAGAACTGAATGACTCTGCGTATGATGCAATCTATGAACCGGTACAGTTAGAGCTGACGGCTCAGGATCAGGTTATAATTTACAGCGGCGAAATGCGCATTGATGCTGCGGCAGCTTTTGGAAATACTCTTTATATCGGAGAAAGAAGCAATAAAGCGAATGGAAGTCAGGCATGCTTGTATCAGCTGGAGCTTGGCAGTGATAAGCCGGTGAAAATGGAGGTACAGGTGCCTGACGGCATGGATATTTCCAAGATGACATGCGACGGGAAAGGGAATCTTTGCCTTCTTCTTACCCAGTCAGAAAATGGTTCCTTTGAGAATGTACGCTCCTGTCTGTGGAAGCTTTCGCCTGAGGGAGAGGAACTTGAAAAGGCTGATATTAATCAAATCAGTGGGACGAAAATGCCTTATCAGGCGATTGCTGCAGATAAAGACGGCAGAATTTATCTGGCAGAATGGAAAGGCGCCAAGAAGAGTCAGAGAATACTGGTTCTGAATGAAGACTGCACCCTGGCAGGCAGCATTACCTGTGACGACGGCGATGTCCGGGGGCTGGGACGGGCCAGAAACGGAGAGGTCTACGGAGTGCTTATGGCTGGGCATGAATGGATCCCTACTATAGTTGGCTTTGATATACAAAACTTCACAATTGATGAAAAATACAGCAATGTCCTTCCTGATGATGTGGGAGCCTTTGATACGATGGGAGCCGGGACAGACTCAGATCTGCTAATCTGGGGACCTTATGGTATTTATACCTATAATATCGGAGACCAGAAGGCTGTTGCCACGCGTGCACAGTATGAACTCCCCAACGGGGCCGCCATGTGTTTTACACCAGGAAGCAGAGCCCTGTTCATTTCCAATAACTATACCGTGAAAGATGGAATTATGGATTTTGATAACTATAGTCTGGAAAAGATATATCTTATGAAAGCAGAATAAATTTCCAGAGGCGCAACAGTATTTCACTGAAAGCAAAATTCTACCTGAAATTAAGGAGGGGAAGCTATTGCTCCTCCTCCTTAACGATACTTTCCAGGACGTCAATCAAATCGTAAACGTCATTGATTTGAACGTTTCTTTCCAATATCATATTTTTCAGATTAATTGATAATGATTCAAATTTATCCCGGACTGCCGGGGATACATAGGATGCCATATTCTCACGTGTAATCCAATTATTTCAGATAGTAATTGGATTTTTCCTTTCTCCCAGAAATCTCTGGGTATTCTGCTCCATCTCTGATATATTTTGAAAAGGCAATGTGGATCTGTACCTATATTTTTACAGCTTTGGCTGTTCCGAGGTGACTCAGGCCACAGCTTCACCTCTTTGACAGTATGTGTAAAAGCGTTAAAATTATGCGAATCCGTTTTTGGCCTCTTACAATTATATAAGCTGGGATTCACTTAAAAGTCATTTTCCATTGCTATGTTTTACCTTGAAAGAAGGTAGAGCTTATGAAGGAAATAGAGGATGTCCCGTATATTGGGATAAAGCTGCAAAATAGCGATGAAGTGAAAAGAAGCGGCGGTGATAGCATTTCAATGAAAAGCTATCTTGGGCTAACGGCGGCATATGAGAAGGTACACCGGAAAACAGGGCGTATCACAACGGTACTGCTGGGGCTTTTGGGGGAAAGTGAAAACAGTTTAATGCGTTCCCTGTATCTGTTAGCGTTCCTGTTGGTTTTGCTGGTGCTTGCGGCCGGGACAGTGATGATATCGCAGAGCGCTCCAAACAGCAGCCTGCCCGAGAATCTGCGGGATGGCTGTTGTTGATACGATAAATAAACAGCAGTAGTTCTGTAAAGCCAGAGCAATTAAAGCAAGATTCTTTTCTTTCCTTATTCATACACAACGTAGTATAATAGGGAAATGAAATTTTGTGTGCAAAATCAAACATTGGACCGGGGGAAAATTCTCCGGCCCGTTTAACGTCACAGGATACAGCAATGCAGAAAGGAAAACAGAAATGAAATTATATTTTGCCCCCATGGAAGGAATTACAGGCTACATATACAGGAATGCCTACCACAGTATATTCCATCCCATGGACAAGTATTTTACACCCTTTATTGCGCCGAAGCAGGACAAGACCCTGAATTCCAAAGAACGGAATGATATTCTGCCGGAGCACAATCAGGGGATGTATGTAGTTCCGCAGATTTTGACCAACAGAGCGGAGGATTTTATCCGCACGGCCAGAAAGCTTGCCGAATATGGCTACCGGGAGGTGAACCTGAATCTGGGCTGCCCTTCGGGAACCGTGGTGTCCAAGAAAAAAGGGGCAGGCTTTCTGGGGGAGAGGGAAGCATTGGAACGGTTCCTTGCGGAAGTATTTGAAGCTCTGGATATGCAGATATCCCTGAAAACCAGGCTGGGGCTGGAGGAAGCTGAGGAATTCGGCCCTTTACTGGAAATCTTCAATAAATTTCGGCTAAAGGAGCTGATTATCCATCCCAGGGTACAGACGGATTATTATAAAAATAAGCCTAACTGGGAGGCCTTTGGGAAAGCGCAGGAATTAAGCCGGAATCCGGTCGTTTATAATGGGGACATTTTTACCACAGAGGATTACCTACGTTTTACCTCTGCCTTTCCGCAGACTGAAACGGTAATGCTGGGCAGGGGAATCCTGGCAAATCCCGGCCTGCCGGGAGAACTGGCGGGAGAGGAGCGTCCAGGAAAGCAGGAAATAAAGCGTTTCCTTGAACAGCTGGAACAGGATTACAGAGAGGTGCTCTCCGGCGAACGGGATGTACTCTTCCGGATGAAGGAATTATGGTACTATCTGGGCTGCCTGTTTTCCAACTCTGAAAAATATGTAAAAAAGATCAGGAAAGCGCAACGTCTGTGCGATTATGAGGAGGCCGTCCGCAGTCTGTTCCGGGAACAGGAGATAGCAGAGAACGCCGGCTTCAGGCCTATGGGATAATTTCATGGCGGATAAGAAAAAAACGGAGCTTCAGCTTTCGAAAAAGCAGGGTAACAGTTCAGGCAGGCAAAAGAAATGAAAAATGACTTGCTTTCCTTGTACAGGAATGTTACAATAATATGGCTTTACTGCTTTAAAGCGTGTTCGCAATAAAGCGCATAAAAACAGCGAAGCAAAACCCAAGATAAATCATCTAAAGGAGACAGAAATTATGGGGGGAAACACAGTTATTGTAACAATTTGTGTGGTGTATTTCCTGGTCATGATCGGAACGGGAATCTATGCATCCAGAAAAAATAAGAAGGCCTCGGATTTCCTGGTGGCAGGACGGAAGCTGAATGCGCCGATGACGGCAATCACCCTTGCGGCAGTTCAAATCGGCGTGGGAATCGTGCTCAGCAGCGCGACCAATGGCTACAACGAAGGCGTATGGCCCGGAATCTATTACTCTATAGGCTGCGGCGGCGGACTGATTCTGGCAGGGCTTCTTACCGCAAGAAAGCTGCGTCAGGAGGAAGGCTATGTACCGCTTGACTATTTTGCCAGGCGCTACGGCGACAGCAAAGGCATCCGTTTCTGGGCCTGGATCAGCAATGTTCCCAGCCTCCTTGGAATATTCATAGCCCAGCTGCTGGCCTGCGGCGGCATCCTGGCGGGCTTTGGCATTCCCTTCGGCGCAGGTGTTGTAATCACGGCCGTGGTTATTCTGATTTACTGCACCATCGGCGGCATGTGGGGCGTTGTTTTAACCGATGTGATTCAGACAGGAATTATTATTGTGGGTATTCCCATACTGGCCATTGCCACGCTGATTCAGTTTATGCATGCGGGCGGAAGCTTTGCCGATATCTATATGACACCGTTTATTCCTCAGGGAATGGGAACGAAATTCATTTATCTGGTATTGCCTTTCTTCCTTTCCATTTCCGTATCCTATGACGCTTACGCGAGAATCCAGTCAGCGAAGGATGCGAAGACGGCTACGAAGGGATGTATCTGGGGCGGTGTTATCGTCATTGTCATCGGGCTTCTGTGTTCCACCATCGGTGCGGCGTCAACCATACTGTTCCCCGGCGTAACCGACGGTATTTTTACCATTGCCGCAACCGGCGTGCTTCATCCGGTCCTGGCCGGAATTGTAATTGCAGCGATCCTTTCCGCGGCAATGTCCAGCGCAAACTGCGTTATCCTGTCCCTGGGAGCTTCTTTTTCCAGAGACTTCTACAATAAATTCCTCCATCCTGAGGTGGAGAACCTGGACGAGCTTCCGAAGGCCAAGCTTATTTCACGCGCTGCCGTATTCGGCGGAAGCATCGTGGGTATCCTGTTTGCATTTAAAATGACCGACATCCTGGATGCCATGATTATTTTCAATTATCCGTATATGGGAAGTATGCTGGTTCCCCTTCTGGGCGGACTTTTATGGAAGGGCGCTACCAGAAAAGGAGCCTTCGCAGCTGCCATTGCCGGCGGTATTGTGGGTGTGGTTTCCTTCTTTATCGGAATTCCCGGACCGCTTTACGGCATCATCAATGTGGACCTGTCCCTGATGATCGCATATCTGGTATCCGCAGCGGCGCTGGTTATTTTCAGCAGCCTGGATAAGGACGGGAAAAAAGTACATGTGTAATACGGCGGGGCAAATGGCTGCACAGCGCACCAAACATGCTCCGTACTGCAAAAATACAGTAACTGCGAGGATTCCGGACAGTTACAGAAAATAATTATTTTGTGAGGAAATATGAGTACATATCAGTGGCCATATAAAAATGAAATCGGGCAGGAGGAGGAGGTTTCCTGCGACGTCCTCGTCCTGGGAGGCGGACTTGCCGGCTGCTATGCGGCAATCGCGGCGGCCCGGAAAGGGAAAAAGGTGATCGTTGTGGAAAAAGGGGCTACCGAGCGCAGCGGCGCGGCCGGCAGCGGCTTTGACCACTGGGAATCCGCCTGTACCAATCCCTGTTCCCGGGTGACTCCCAAGGAAATCGCAGAGGCTTATATTGAAGAGCAGGATTATTACAGCAACGGTATCGCCCACTACATCGAATGCAGGGAGGGCTACGATCGTCTGCTGGATATGGAAAGCTTCGGCGGAAAGGTGCGGGACACGGAGGATGAGTTCAAGGGCGCAGAGTTCAGGGATGAAGAAACCAGGCTCATGTTCGCCTATGATTATAAAAACCGTTTTACGCTCCGTGTGTGGGGAAGTACCTTCAAGCCTGCTTTGTACCGTGAGCTGAAAAAGCTTGGTGTGGCCGTTTATGACAGAACGGAAGCCACAGCCCTGCTGACGGCCGTGGTTAATGGAAAAAAAAGAGGGACAGGCGCGCTGGGCATGAATGTGCGTACCGGTAAATTTATGATTTTCAGGGCAAAGGCCACAATACTCACCATGTCGCGTCCCGCCCGGGTATGGCTTTTTAATCCTGACCTGGTTGGACTGTGCGAATTCCGTCCCACCCAGAGCATCGGCAGCGGCCATGCCATGGGATACCGGGCCGGGATCGAATTTACCATGATGGAAAAGTCGGTGAAGGGCGAGTTTTCAGCGGCCGGCCGGAGCTTTCCTCCCTATGGCACCGGAAATAACCACAATACCTGGTACGCGGCCACCATGGTGGATGCCAGAGGCGTGGAAATCCCTTATGTGGACCGGGATGGCAAGGAGCTGAAAACCGTATCAGAGCGTTATTATCCTGCGCCCGGGCAGAAATTCTTCCTCAAGGGCGGCGTAATTGACGAAGCGAAATATGAATACAGAGGACCGGAAACCCTGCCCTTTGACGAACTGATAAAACGCGGCTACCAGCTTCCTTTTTATGCGGATTTGAGCCGGATGCCTGAAATGGAACGCAAGGTTATCTGGGGCATGATGGTAGGCGAAGAGGGAAAAACCAAGATCCCGATTCTGGAAAACTATACAAAACGCGGCTTTGACCCGGAAAAGCATATGCTGCAGAGCTACGGAAACGGCTGGCAGTCCGCGGCTTTTCTGGCTCAGGAACGGCAGCTGTTCGGCGCGCCCGGCGGCATCATGCATGACTGGGATCTGAAAACGAATATTGACGGGATCTATGCTGCCGGGGATCAGCTTTTTGCCTCGGACTGCTGTGGTTTTGCTGCCGCAACCGGATATTATGCGGGCAGAAAGGCTGCGGATTCCATAGAAGATGTGGAACTGGCAGTTCCAGACAGGCAGCAAATTGAAGCGGAAAAAACACGCCTGTATGCGCCGCTTTATGTGGAGGACGGCATGGACTGGAGGGAGCTGAATATGGCGGTTTCAAAGGCCATGCAGAACTACTGCGGCGGAATAAAATGCAGCGCTCTCCTGGAGGAGGGGCTGGCCCTCTTAAACAGCTATGAGAAGGAAGCGGTTCCCCTGGTAAAGGCGGATAACCCGCATGAGCTGATGCGCGCCCATGAGGTGTTTGATATTTTAGAGGTTGCAAAAATGATTCTGCAGGCATGTCTGTTCCGGGAATCCAGTTCAAAGCCTCTGTGCTTTGAACGAAGCGATTATCCGCAGATGGACCCGGAAGCCGACAAATGCTTTATCACCATCCGCCAGGAAAACGGAAAAGCCGTGAAGGGAAGAGTGCCGCTTGGATATTTCGGGGATGTGGAAGAGGAATATGAAAAACGGAACCAGGATTATATTGGCAGCAGATTACGGTAGAAGGAGAAGCGAGCATGGAAAAGGAACTGACGGCTTCCGTAGTGCCCTGCAGTGCAAGGCCGCTGAAGTTTGACGAAAGCCTGTGTGTCGGCTGCAACCGCTGCGCCGATGTATGCCAGGTGGATATTATGATACCAAACCCGGTCAGGGGAAAGCACCCTCTTGTTATTTATCCGGGAGAATGTTATTATTGTGGCAGTTGTGTAATGGCCTGCCCGAATAAAGGGGCGATTTCCCTGGAGCATCCGCTGATGAACCAGGCGAAGTTCGTACCGGTGAAATAGGATCGCCTGCGGCGGTCCCTTTTCATTTATCGGGACTTTTTTCAGATATCGGCAGGAAATAGCCGGGAAAGGGGAGAATATATGGAGAAGGAAAAATGTGGGCAGCTGAAAGATTTTTTTCCTTTCTGGGAGAAGCTGACTGCTGCGGAAATGGAAAGTATCTGCCGCAGCGCCGCTGAGATGACGTATTCCAGGGGAAGCTTCATTCACAAGGCTTCGGAGGACTGTGTGGGGGTAATCCTTGTGCAGGCAGGAGCGCTGCGGGTATATATCCAATCAGAGGATGGCAGGGATATCACGCTTTTCCGTATTGAAGAGGGAGAGGCCTGTATTCTTAGTGCATCCTGTTTTATGCAGGAAATCACCTTTGAGATTCTCATTGACGCAGAGGAAGACAGCAGGGTAACTGTCATCCCCACCGCTGTTTTTAAGAAGCTTTCCGATGAAAATATATATGTGGAAAATTTTATTTACAAGCAGACCACAGAACGTTTTTCCGATGTGATGTGGACGATGCAGCAGATCCTGTTCATGAGCTTTGACCGCAGGCTGGCAGTTTTTCTCATCGATGAGTCCGCAAAGACAGGAAAGGATACGCTGACCATGACCCATGACCAGATCGCCAAATATACGGGAAGCGCGCGTGAGGTTGTTTCACGGATGCTTAAATATTTTGAAAATGAGGGTATGGTGGAGCTGGGCCGGGGCAGGGTCCGGCTGAAAGATAAGAAACGGCTGAAGGAACTGGCCAGGCAGTAGCGGCAGGAAGGGTGTGTATGGCAGCAGAATCAATCAGCCGTCAAAACGTATCCTTTCCCGAACGATGAAGGGCGCAGGGGTCCCTGTATGTTATGTGACCTGGTTACGGAAGAAATACACTCCATAAGGTAAGATGAGTCCATCAGCTTACTGTAAAGGAGTGTATTTTTATGAGCAAAACAGTGATTATCGGCGGTGTGGCCGGCGGGGCCACAGCAGCAGCAAGACTGCGCCGCAGGGATGAGGGCATGGAAATCGTGGTTTTGGAGAAGGGCGGTTATATTTCCTTTGCCAACTGCGGGCTGCCCTATTATATAGGAGATGTAATCCGAAGCAGGGAGGCGCTTCTGCTTCAGACGCCGGAAGGAATGAAGAGCAAATTTAATATTGATGTCCGGGTGAAGAATGAGGTAACCGCCATCCGGCCCGAAGAAAATAAGGTAACGGTAAAAAAACTGCTTACGGGAGAAACCTATGAGGAAAGCTATGATCACCTGATTATCGCCACAGGCTCATCCCCGCTGAAGCCCGGTATTCCGGGAATTAACGGAGAACATATCTTTACCCTGTGGAATATCGCCGACACAGATCGGATCAAAGCCTTTGTGCAGGAAAACCATCCCCGAAGCGCAGCGGTAATCGGAGGCGGTTTTATCGGGGTGGAGATGGCTGAAAACCTTCATGCGGCAGGGCTTGCGGTATCCATTATAGAAATGCAGAACCAGGTAATGGCTCCCATGGATTATGAAATGGCCCAACTGCTCCATGAAAATATAGAATTGAACGGCGTGAGGCTGCTGCTTGAGGATGGGGTTAAGAGCTTCGGACAGGAGAACGGGCAGGTGGAAATCCTGCTGTCTGGCGGCAGGAAGGTAAACGCGGATATGGTCATTCTTTCCATCGGCGTACGTCCTAACAGCGCGCTTGCCGCCGATGCCGGCCTGGCGCTGAACGAAAGGGGAGGCATTGTGGTCAACGGCCATCTGCAGACCAGCGTCCCCAACATTTATGCGGTGGGAGATGTGATTGAGGTGACTCAGTTTACTACGGGTAATAAAACCATGATCCCCCTCGCCGGTCCGGCAAACAAGCAGGCCAGAATCTGTGCGGACAACATCGTAGGTGATAAAAAAGTATATGAAGGGACCCTGGGCGCCAGTGTCGCGAAATGCTTTGACCTGACGGCTGCCGCCGTGGGAATCAATGAAAAGACGCTCCTCGCCTCCGGCAAAAAGAAGGGTCGGGATTATGACACAATACTGATTCAGCAGAAATCCCATGCAGGCTATTATCCCGGCGCGGTTCCCATGACGCTGAAACTCATTTTTGATGGGGCGGCAAAGATTTTAGGCGCGCAGATCATCGGTCAGGACGGCGTGGATAAAAGAGTGGATACCATTGCCTCCGTCATGCGTCTGCACGGCACAACAGATGCTTTGGCAGAACTGGAGCTGGCCTATGCGCCGCCCTATTCCTCCGCCAAGGATCCTGTAAATATGGCTGGCTTTGTTGCTGAAAATGTGAGAAACGGGCTGGTTTCCTTCATAGGAGTCCGTGAACTGGAAAAGCTGCAGGCAGATGAGGCTGCGAAGGACACTTACCAGATCCTGGATATCACGGAAAATGTGGAACGCATGGTTTTCGCGCTTCCGGGTTCCGTCCACATTCCCCTGGGAGAGCTGCGCGGCAGGCTGGATGAGCTGGATCGTTCAAAGCTGATTATTCCCTACTGCGCCATCGGCGTGCGTTCCTATAATGCGGCCCGCATCCTGCAGCAGTCCGGCTTTCTGAAGGTACGGGTCCTGGAGGGCGGCAGCGCCTTTTATAAATCCTATCACTACAAAGAATATGCGGGAAGCCTTCCGCAGAAGGAGCCGAAGATGAAAGAGGAAAGCCTTCCGAAAAAGGAGAGAAGCATAAAGATCCTTGACTGCTGCGGCATGCAGTGCCCGGGGCCTATCATGAAGGTAAATGAAGCGCTCAAAGAGATGGAAGAGGGGGAGCAGCTCTGTGTCACAGCGACAGACATGGGCTTTGCCAGGGATGTGCAGGCCTGGTGCAGCAGAACCGGAAACCGGCTGGTAAACGTGGAAAGAGAAAACCGTGAAAATAAGGTTACGATTGAAAAAGGTTGCAAAAATCCCGCGGAGGGAACCGCCGCGTCAGGCTGCGCCTGTCCGTCCGGTTCCGGAACAACGCAGTATCCTGCCGAAAACCAGGGTAAGACCATCATCGTTTTCGACGGTGATCTGGATAAGGTGCTGGCAGCCTTTATTATCGCCAACGGGGCGGCGGCCATGGGCAGGCCGGTTACCATGTTTTTTACCTTCTGGGGACTGAACGCACTGCGTAAGCCGGAAAAGGTAAAGGTGAAAAAACCGTTCCTGGATCGTATGTTCGGAATGATGATGCCAAGGGGCACAGGGAAGCTGAAGCTTTCCAACATGAACATGTGCGGCATGGGAACCAGGCTCATGAAAAAGGTAATGAAGGATAAAAACGTAAGCTCTCTGGAAGAGCTGATGCGCCAGGCCATGGCCCAGGGTGTCCGCCTGGTGGCCTGCACCATGTCCATGGACGTGATGGGCATAACAAAAGAAGAGCTTATAGATGGTGTGGAGTTAGCCGGCGTAGCTTCTTATCTGGGAGATGCAGAAGTCTCCAATGTTAATCTCTTTGTATAAAATTAAGGGAAAGCAGCAAGCTTTCTGGAGAATACAAAACCAGAACCGTCCGGTAAAGTGACTTTGCCGGGCGGTTCTGTCATTAATTTTTACACCTTGATACGCCGTTCAAAAATAAATATGGTCTGAACGATGGCAGCATTGATGGAAACACCCTGAAAGCTTGTAAAAGAACCGCCTGAGTTCCTGCCCACTTCATTTGTAAATACAGAATGCAGACGCCAGCCGTTAAGGGCATAGCTCTCCAGTGTTTTCTGAAGCTTTTCCGAATTAATTTCTCCCGTTATTAAATCGTTTATAACGACAGTTTTATATTCATATTCGGAATTCAGGTATAACAAGTTCCTTTTTTTTATTTCTTCCCTCTGGTTCTCCTTGAGCTGTTGGATACGCAGTTCCTCATTCCTTCTCTCTTCAGCAATCCGTGAGGAATCAACCACCCTTTTCAGGCTGAAATCATAATGGCAGTTGAAGCAGATTTTTACGCTGTCGCCGACCAGTTCGTGACAGTTAGGGCATTCCTTCACATTTTACCTTTCTGCGCAAGGAGCACCTGTCGTTTGGTTTCTGTCTGTATTATAACTGGTATTATGCAAATATACAAATTCTCCATTCGGATGGCAGGCGGTACTGTAATGCTGTGTGCCTATGACGCAATTAAATAGTTTTAATGACGTTTTTCCATCTCATACAGATTCAAGTTGCCGGAAGCCTAAAAGGAATGTATGATAGGCATAGGTATCAATGAAACGAACTGAAAAGCAGGGAGGACGGGCTTATGTGTCAGTTGGGGATGAAGGCAGCGGAGATGATTGATTTGTTTCACCATGCGGAAACAGAACAAAGGGAATTTACTGAAGAGGAAAAAGAAAAGTTTATGGCTGTCCTGGGGGAGCTGCTGGACTGGGAGCGCAGTGTTCTGCTGGTTCCTGATAAAGGAATAATGTGTCCTCTTTATCTGAAATTTGGAGGCAGCATCCCGGATGGATTTCGTACCATGAATGGTTTCCGGCCGAAAACAAAAATTTTTTATCTGAACTATTGTGAACTGGAATTGCTTAGAGCAGCATATCTTCTGCAGCCTGACAATCCCGTCCTGCTTTTTGCATGTGAACAGACAAAGCAGAGAATAAGAAAGAACTGCTACGGACGTTTTTGCCCCACGGGAGAGTGCTTTGAAATTTCAATTTCCGCTCTGCGTTTTGTATCTGTGGTTTTCCCGGAAGAAGCCGGCTGGATTGAAATGTATATTACTAATATAACCGATACTATTTTGTCGGGCGCCAAAAATACGGTATGCCAGACAGAGTTATATTTTTTCCAGACCTTATGGGAAATTCACTCGGAGGATTCGATACGCTGTTTATGCCGGCTGGAAGAACGGATGCGCAAGCTGCCCATGCGTATGTCAAAAAGCCGATCGGAATACCGGAGTATAAACAATACTGTAATAGCAAACTGCCTTCATGCAGTAGAAAGGGTAAAGGAGAAAAAGTAATGGAACAAAGCAAAATAATAATTCAATATATGCCTGAAATTACAGAGGATCAGTTATGGGATTTTTATGTACGCAACGATATATGCGAGGTCGGTTACGGAAAAGAAACCGCGGTAAAGCCATTAAAATTTCCCGCATACATCGTCGGCGCTTTTTATGAGGACAAGCTGGTCGGGCTGATACGCGCCATGTTTGACGGATTATCGGCAGATATCCGGGAATTCTGTCTGGAATGTGAGCTTCAGGGGGATAATCTTAAATATAATAACGGTTCTGTAATTGAACAGGATAAATATGGGATTGCAGGCCGTATGGGGAACCTGCTTACCGAAGAACTCCGGAAACTGGGAAATACTTTTACGGTTGCCTATATTGTGGAAGGGACGGAAGAGGATATCTACCGCTCCATAGGATTGAAGCATAATCAGGGACATGCCGTCTATTACAGGGATGAAAGGCCTTATGTATAAATGGGGAAATATATGACGCGTATTCAAGGCAGTCAGGAAAGCAGTAATTGTGAAGGGACCGGACAGTTTCAGGAAATTTTAAAAACAGTTCCTGAAAATATTAAAAATTCGTTTGGATTCTATCACGGAACGCGATATAATAGGAAAGTCAAAACATTACTATTTTCATAACAAATTATACAAAAGAAACCTATGGAAGGCGGTACCACGAAATGAACCAGCTGCGGAAAATATTGATCGACACCTTTAATCTGAACACGGACTGTGCGTCTCAGGAGGAAATAGCGGACAGAATAAAGAGCGGAGGGCAGCTGAGGGGAACGAACATGTGCATTATGATTTTAGCCATGTTTATCGCTTCCATTGGACTGAATATGAACAGCACCGCTGTTATTATAGGGGCAATGCTGATTTCTCCGCTCATGGGCGGGATTATGAATATAGGTTACGGGATTGCCACCTATGACATGGCATATGTCAGACATGCGTTTATGAAGCTTGCCTTCCAGGTGGTGTTCTGTGTGATGGTATCCACCGTATATTTCATGCTGTCGCCCATAACAGCGCCGTCCAACGAGCTGCTGGCCAGAACCTCGCCTACTATATGGGATGTCCTGATAGCCGTTTTCGGCGGCCTTGCAGGAATTATCGGAACTACAAGGGAAGAGAAGGTAAGCAACGTTATCCCCGGTGTGGCAATTGCCACCGCCCTGATGCCGCCCCTTTGTACAGCGGGCTATGGCATCGCCCGTCATTCCTGGAAGTTTTTCGGCGGGGCCATGTATCTCTTTTTCATCAACTGCTTTTTTATCTGCCTTTCGGCCGTGGTGGTCCTCAAGATCATGCATGTCCATGCAAAGCAGGAAATTTCCGGGAAGGTGCTGCGCAAGCAGAAAATATATGTGATGCTGGTAGGGATTATCACTGTGCTGCCAAGTGTCTATTTAGCCTACCAGATGATCAATACCAGCGCGGTCAACAGCCAGTTTAGCAGCTTTATTTCCAAACAGTTTGATTTTGATGAGACGCAGGTGGTTTCCAAAAGCCTGGATACGCAGAACGGAATCATACGCGTGGCTGTGGTGGGCAAGCGCCTGGACAGCGCCACGCGGGATGCAATCGAACAGTCTCTGGCAGATTACAGCCAGCTAAAGGGCATGAAGCTGTACCTGACACAGACGGAATTTACGGGCGGTATCAGTAAGGAAGAGGTGGAAAACCTGATTAATTCGGAAATTGCGGCAGGAGAGGAAATCCAGCTGGATTATGAGGAAAAAACCAAGGCATTGTCAGAGAAAACAGAGCTGTACTGGCCTGCCTATGCCCAGTTTTCCTTCAGCGCCTCTCTGAAGGAACAGCTGATGGACGAACTCCCCCTTTTCTATCCCCAGATCAAGGACCTGGACTGTGCCGCGCTGGGAGGGCTGGATGAAGAGAAGAAGGTGGTTGTGGAAAAATACCTGCTTATCCTTCAGACAGATACTCCCCTGGATAAGGCGCAGCTTGAAAAAATAGAAGAATGGGCGTCCCGGATTATCGGACAGGAGGTGACAGCTTCCTGGCGGCTGCTTCCGGGAATTTCCGAAAATTCCGTATCAGCTGACAGTATCTCTGAAAACAGCGTGCCGGAAGAAAATAGTGCGGAGAATCCGGATGCAGAGGAAGCGGATGGAATATAAATAAAAAGCGGCAGACAGAGGAAAAAAGGCGGCAGTTCAGTTTTAGAACTGCTGTCGAAATCCGTCTGTCAGTCCCTTTTACAGTAATGAATGAGGAATATGAATGACGGATATGCGGACAATTTTTGATAAGACAACTGCGGACTGGTTTGCGGCTGCGCTGGGAGAACCCACTCAAGTGCAGAAGGAAGCCTGGCCTGCGATTGCAGGAGGAAAGCATACGCTTGTATCAGCTCCCACAGGAACGGGCAAAACGCTTTCCGCCTTTCTTGTGTTCATTGACAGGCTGATGAAGCAGGCGAGAGAGGGGACGCTTCCAAGGAAGTTGCAGCTGATTTACATTTCGCCGTTAAAATCCCTGGCAGGCGATATCAGGGAAAATCTGCGCCGTCCTCTGGACGGTATTTCCGGCGGCGGGACCGATCTGATCGACGTAGCGATCCGTACCGGAGATACGCCCCAGAGGGACAGGCAGCGCATGGTGAAATATCCGCCGCACATTCTGATTACCACGCCGGAATCCCTGTATCTGATGCTCACAAGCAAATCAGGACAGTCTGTGCTTAGCAGCGCCAGGGCCATTATCCTGGATGAGCTTCACGCCATGATTGATACCAAACGCGGAGCGCATCTGATGCTTTCCGTCGCCAGGCTGGATAAAATCTGCGAAGCGCCTCTGCAGCGCATCGGGCTTTCAGCAACCATAGAACCGCTTTCCCTGGCGGCGTCCTATCTGTCGCCTGATCCGGTAACCATTGTATCCCCAGGCATGAAAAAAGAAGTGGAGCTTGTGATAACCAGTCCCTTTGCGGATGCCGCTAAGGGGAAACGCAAGGATCCTGTCTGGGAAGAGCTGGCGGAGCTGGTCTACCGCCATTGTCAGGGAAGCCGCAGCGTCATCGCTTTTGTGGAGGGACGCCGTTATGCGGAAAAACTGGCTTACTATGTGAATCTTCTGGGAGGAGACGGCTTCGCCAGGGTTCATCATGGCAGCCTGTCAAAAGAACAGCGTTTTGAGGTGGAGCAGTCGCTGCGTGACGGAAGCCTGCGCCTTTTGTGCGCCACCTCTTCCATGGAGCTGGGCATTGATGTGGGAGAAATCGACCAGGTGCTTCAGGTCGGCTGCCCGAAAACCATTTCCGGCACCATGCAGCGGCTGGGCCGCGCCGGGCATAACCCGGGGCGGGTGAGCGTGATGTATCTTTTTCCCCGTACAGCGCCTGAGGGCGTTTGGTGCGGCATGACGGCAGAACTGGCCAGGCGGGGCGGGGTGGAGCATGCCAATCCGCCGGAGGGCTGCCTGGATGTGCTGGCGCAGCATCTGGTATCCATGGCGGCTTTCCGCGGTTATGAGGTGGATGAGGTTATGGAAATCCTGCCGCGCGCTTATCCCTTCCGGGAAATAACCAGGGAGGATGTCCACTCTGTTCTTGGCATGCTGGCAGGGGATTTTGAGCATGACAGGGATATTCCGGTCCGCCCGAGGATATTATATGACAGGATTCACGGGCGTGTGGAGGGAGACGGATACAGCCGGATGCTTGCCGTATCCGCCGGAGGTACCATACCGGATAAAGGTCTTTATACAGTACGTACAGGCGATGGAGTCAAGGTGGGGGAGGTAGACGAGGAATTCGTATACGAATCCCAGAAGGGCGACCGTTTTCTGCTGGGCGCTTTTGCATGGAAGATTCAGGATATCAGCCGGGATTCGGTCACCGTTGCCCAGGCGCCTTTGGAGGGAGCCAGAGTGCCGTTCTGGAAAGGAGAGTTAAAAGGAAGGGATCTTCGTACCAGTAAGGCCTTTGGCCGTATTTACCATGAATTGCAGGAGGCCTGTGAGAAAGGAAGCCTGGTTCAGGTGCTGAACAGGCTTGGGTTGGATGATGCGGCCGCTGATCTGTCGGCTGGCTTTATTAAAAGACAGGTCCAGGCAACGGATGGCCTGCCTGACGATAAGACGATTCTTGTGGAGCATTTCCGGGATCAGTCTGGCAACGCGCAGATTATGATACATTCTCTGTTCGGCAAGCGTGTAAATGCGCCGCTTGCGCTGCTTCTGCAGCAGGCTGCCAGGCAGCGGGCCGGCATCAATGTTGGCTGTGTGGAGGAAGAGGATGGCATCCTTCTGTATTCCTACGGAGAGGAGCGGATGCCGGAGGGCCTGCTTTATCAGGTGGATCCGGAAAGTGTGGTTCCTGTTTTGGAAGCCCTTCTTCCGGCAACGCCTATTTTCGGTATTGCTTTCCGTTATAACAGCGGCAGGGCTTTGATGATGGGGGTCAAAAAAAGCGGCAGGCTTCCTCTGTGGATGCAACGTCTCCGCAGTGCGGAAATGCTGGATACGCTGGTAAAGGATACTTCCGGAGGAGTGTCCCTGGAGAAGGCTCATCCGTTGATCCGGGAGACAATGCGGGAATGCCTGACACAGATATGGGATCCGGAGGGAGTGAAGGAGATTCTTCATGACATCCGATCCGGCGCAATCAGCGTACGCGAATTTCATTCGGAAACACCTTCTCCCATGTCACTTCCCCTGCAGTGGGCACAGGAAGCCGCGGTCATGTATGATTATTATCCCACCACCAGAGGAGTCCAGGCTGCGGTGGAGGATGAGCTGAAGCAGGCGCAGATGATTGCCGCCGGGAAAGAGGAACTGGCGGGTGTGCAGCAACGCCGCCATCTTCCGGAGGATGAAAAGCAGCTGCATACCCTGCTGATGACGGAAGGAGATCTTACCGCCAGGGAACTGGAGGTCCCTGTGGAGTGGCTGGAAAGTCTGGCTGCCCAGGGCCGGGCGGCATATCTTGAACCCGGACTGTGGATAGCCATGGAACACAGGGAGGAGTATCTCCTTGCGCTTTCCGTCTGTGAATCAGAGGATGGGGAACTTCTGCCGCTTGCAAAACCGGAAACGGACACAGAGACGGTCCAGGCACGGCTTCACATTGTCAGGCGGCTGCTCAGATACCGGGGAGGGCAGACCGCCTGGCAGACGGCACAGCGTTATTTCTGGACGGAAACAGAAGCCCTGGAAATACTGGACGAGCTTGTCTGCCGGGAAGAGGCCGTGGAAAGTGAAGGTGTGTATTATCACGGAAAGCTGTATGACAGAGCCCGCAGGCAGACTCTGAAAAACAGGCGAAACCAGATACAGACACGGCCAGCCGCCTCCTATGAAGCGCTGCTCCTTTCCAGAATGAGTATTCATGCGCCTTCCGGGGAACAGCTGGAACGGACCTTATCCATATTTGCAGGACACCCTTTCCCTGCGTCATTATGGGAAAGCGTTATTCTGCCGGCGAGAGTGAAGGGCTACAGAGAGTCCCTGCTGGACGCCATTTTAGCTGAAGGCACCTTTTTCTGGCATATGGAGGAAGGCGGTATGCTCCGCTTTGATGATCCGGAAAACACTGACTGGGAAGCAGATCTTTCCCCTAATCTGGAAACGTTATCGGAAAAGGAACAAATCATCTACCAGGCTCTGTTAAAGCGCGGCGCCAGCTTTATGCAGGCGCTGAAGGGTCTGCTGGAAGGGGAATCTCCCCACGGGATTCTGCTCTCCCTTCTGGAAAAGGGACTTGTATATGCAGACAGCTTTGTCCCCGTCAGACAGTGGCTTGACCGGGATAAAATAAAAAAAGCAACCGCAAGGCAGCGGGTGAACGCGCGCGTAATGGCTCTGCAGGCAGGGCGCTGGGACGTGGTAAGGCCTCAGAAGGAAACAAACGGCCAGGAATGGGAGCGCTGCTTTGACCGCAGCATTATTTTGTGCCGGGAAACTGTGGCTTCCTGGAATATGTCCTGGCAGGCGGCGCTTTCCGTCTTGCGTATCCGGGAATATACGGGACAGGTCCGCAGGGGGTATTTTGTGGAAGGTCTTTCCGGGGCACAGTTTATCCGGGAAAAGGATTTTCACAGTACGGTACTGGCCCTGGAAAAACCAGAACAGGAAATAAAATGGCTGAATGCGTCTGATCCGGCGCAGATCTGGGGAAAGGTGCTGACGCATCAGGAGGGGAAAGGCTTTACCTGCATTCCCGGAACCCTGGTTGCCATGAAGGGCGGAAATCCCATTGCGGTCATGGAGCGGCAGGGAAAAACACTCCGCTTTTTCGGCGGATGTCCACCGGAGGAATGCCTTGCGCTCATGCAGCTGTTTGTGGAGGATTTCCGGCAGAAGCGTATTTTTGCCGGATTGAAACGGATTGTTGTGAAGGATTATCCCGCAGAAGTGTCCGGCGCGCTGTCCGGCGCCGGTTTTATCAGAGAAATGCAGGATTACGTCCTGTACCGTTAGTGCAGGAGGAAAGCGGCGGAAATTATGCTGAGCTTACTCGTTTTAATTTTGTTGTTTATTTATATGTATAAAAAAAGAGCCTCCTATAATCCCTACGATGTAAAGTACAGTCATAGCTCTTATTATGACTGCTCCTTTACTAAAAGGGAAACCTGTACGGAGGAGATTCTGGATATTCTCAGGCCTGTGGCCGGATATAAAAGGATTCTGACAGATCTGTGTCTGACGGATGAATTGGGACGGACCGGCGGTGCGGATGTGGTGATGATCCATGAATCAGGTATTTATGTAATTTATTCCGGGAATTTCCCGGGAGTGATCTCCGGCAATCCGGAGGGGCGTTACTGGATACAGTCCTTCCGGGAGGGCTGGTTTCTTTCTTGCCGCAATTATCTGTATAATCCTTTCCTGGAAAATAAGCGGATTCTGGACCGGATGCAGTGGGAGTTTAAAGACATGCCCTGGCTTCCTTATTATTCCATCGCGGTTTTCGGAAAGGCGGGTTTGCTGGCTACGGCCGGATATATGGGAGAAAACCGTTTCGCCCTGCCTGTTTATGGGCTTTCTGCGGCTGTGGCGGATATATTCCGCCATAACAGACGGTTTCTGAAGACTCAGGATATAGACCGCGTGTGCGAACGGCTTGAAAAGCTGTAGGGACTGGATTTCGTTTGTCGAAGAGTTTGAGATTCCAGCTTGCTTTTATTGTTATGTCATGTTATTATGAAACACAAAGATTGCAAAGGAAGGAAAGAAAGATGGTCGGATTTGTTCCTGGTCATACAATTTTAGACAGATTGCCGATATCTATGTGCGGAATTATACATGTTTATTCCGGATCACAGGTGGAGTCTGCCCAAAATTGCATATCAGGAAGTGAGCAACCGAAACCGGAAGCCGCGTTTTGTGCGGCAGGGTAAGTGATTTCTGAACTTGGTTTTCCGTATTTTTTCAGTGCGGGAAGCGGCGATCGAGAAGTTATAGGATGATATCAGGATCCGGGCGGTATTGCTCCCCGGGTCTTTTTTTGTATATCTGAGGATTATATGGATGGATATGGTGAACAGCCGGCAGGACTTTGCATTTTTTTGTGCGGGGCCGCGGAGTGTTTATCGTATACAGAAGGAGAGGCCCTGGCAGGCTGCGGTAAATTATGGCAGCCTGTTGGTGCTTTTTTTATGGCGGCGGAACGTGTGACAGGCGCGTTGGAGCCGGCTCAGGCAGAATGAGGGGAGTGGGCCGGTTCGGGAAGAAGGAGAGTAAAAAATGATAGAGTTATCATGCAGTCAATTGAAAAAGTATTATGGAGCACAGCTGGTGCTTGAAAACATTACCTTTGAGGTGCAGGAGGGTGAGCGGGTGGCCGTAATTGGAAAAAACGGCTGCGGGAAATCCACCATTCTGAAGCTGATTACCAGAGTGGAGGCGCCGGATGAAGGATGTGTATCCATCCGCAAAAATGCAGTGACAGGTTATCTGGAGCAGATGCCTGTTTATGAAGAGAAAATGACGGTAAGGCAGGTGTGCGAGCAGGCTTTTTGCGAGTTAGTAATGCTGCAGGAGCAGATGCAGGCGCTGGAAAGAGCGTTGGAGAATGCTGCAGGTTCCGGGGGCGAAGAGGATATGGATGTTCTTTTGAAAAAATATACCCTTTTGCAGGAAAGGTATGAGGCAGGCGGCGGATATGAAATGGAGGAGCGTTTTGCGCGTATCTGTACGGGGCTTAAGCTGTCCGGCGAATTTCTGGAGGCGGAGTTCAGGACGCTCAGCGGAGGTGAAAAGACGCTGGCCTGCCTGGCAAAGGTCCTTTTGCAGAATCCGGATATCCTGGTGCTTGATGAACCTACGAACCATCTGGATATGTCCATGCTGCAGTGGCTGGAGGAATATTTGAAGAACTATAAAGGGACTGTGCTTATGGTTTCCCACGACAGGTATTTTCTGGATGCCGCGGCTACCAGAATCCTGGAGGTAGAGGACGGGACGGCCGTGGAATATCTGGGGAATTATTCTTATTACCTGGAGGAAAAGGAACGGCGCAGGCAGCGGCAGCTGGATGCTTACAAGGAACAGCAGAAGAAAGTTAAGGCTATGGAAAAGGCAATCAAGGATATGCGTTCCTGGGCCGCGCAGGCTGATAATGAGAGTATGTATAAGCGGGCGGCCTCCATGCAGAAGAGGCTGGATCGGATGGAAAAAGTGGAGCGTCCGAAAAACGAGGGCCCGGGAATGCGGGTAACTTTTGAGGAGGGTGAGCGTTCCGGAAAGGATGTTCTGCTGTTGGAAGGCGTTGCAAAAAGCTTTGGTAATAAAAAGCTTTTTTCCAATCTCGATCTGGAGGTGTATTATCAGGAACATGTGGCTCTGCTTGGAAGAAACGGGTGCGGAAAGACAACGCTGCTCCGTATGATACTGGGTGAGCTTCCGGCAGACGCAGGGAGCATCCGTGTGGGCGCCAGCGCCAGAATCGGCTATCTGCCGCAGCAGGTGCATTTCCCCAGGGAGGATGTGTCCGTATTGGAGGCCTTTCGGGATGGATTGGTTATCGGGGAGGGCAAGGCACGTGAAGAACTGTCCAGATATCTTTTTACCGGTGAAAGTGTTTTTAAAAAGGTGGAAAATCTGTCCGGCGGCGAGAAAAGCCGACTTTATCTGGCCAGGCTGATGCAGACCGGGGTGTATACTCCCGGAGAAAATAGCCAGGGCATCAATTTCCTGATACTGGATGAGCCAACCAACCATCTGGACATTCTTTCCAGAGAAAATCTGGAAACAGCGCTGGAACAATTTAAGGGGACGCTTCTTATTGTATCCCACGACAGGTATTTCCTGAACAAAATGGCCGACAGGATGGTGGAAATCACGCAAACAGGCGCCTGCAGCTATGCCGGCAATTATGAATATTACCGGCAGGAAAAGGCAAAAAGAGCCGCCATGCCAATTGCGCCCGCTCAGGAAACGGAAAAGAAAACGGAAAGGAGGTGGGAAACAAACACTGTCCCGGCTAAACCGGCTGCGACAGGAAGCGGACGGAACCAATACCGCCAGAAGCAGCTGGAGCAGGAAATCAGGATGCTGGAGGAATTAAAAAACACCTGCGAGGCCGATGCGGCAGCGGCAGGAACTGATTATGAGAGGCTGCTGGAGCTGGAAGCTGAGAAAAAAAGACTGGAAAACCAGATTGATGAAAAAATGGAGGAATGGCTGGAATTGACGGAAGGGTAAAAATGAATGATAATAAAAGAGAACGTTTTAATCGTTCCTTTCAGGAAGCGTCCTGAAAAAAGCAGGTAAAAGGAGAATGGAACTATGGAAAAGAATCAAAAAAAGCAGGCAAAACAGGCAGGATGGTTTATGGAAATGCTGGTATTGACAGCAGCGGTAGCCGTTATTTCGGCGGCGGTATATTTTTTCCTGATACCCAGCCATGCTTCGGTGAGCAGTATTTCCGGATTGGCCATAGTGCTTTCCAATTTTGTTCCCTTATCCATATCAGCCATCACAATGATTTTAAATGTGATACTTTTGGTGATTGGTTTCTTTACCTGCGGAAAGACCTTTGGTGTCAAGACGGTCTACACAAGCATTCTTCTGCCCGTATTCTTAGGCATTTTTGAACGGGTACTGCCGGATAACCAGTCAATGACGGGCAGCGCGGAGCTGGATGTAGTCTGCTATATTTTCGTAGTCAGCATCGGGCTGAGTATTTTATTCAACAGAAATGCTTCTTCCGGCGGGCTCGATATTGTGGCTAAAATCATGAATAAGTACCTGCATATGGAATTGGGTAAGGCCATGTCTCTTTCCGGAATGTGCGTGGCGCTTTCCTCCGCCCTGATTTATGACAAAAAGACGGTAATCCTCAGCATCCTGGGAACCTATCTGAATGGCATGATTTTGGATCATTTTATCTTCGGGCAGAATGTAAAGCGGCGGGTCTGCATTATCACAAAAAAAGAAGGACAGCTGAGAGATTTTATTATCAATACCCTGCACAGTGGCGCTACCGTCTATGAGGCAATCGGCGCTTACAATCTGGAAAAGCATAACGAAATCATTACTATTGTAAATAAAAGTGAGTACCAGAAGTTAATGAATTATATTAACCATGAGGACCCTGAGGCATTTATAACGGTTTATACGGTCACAGATATGCGCTACCGGCCGAAGGTTTGGTGATATTGCGACAATAGAACTTAAAACAGCATAAACAGCTTCTGTTCTGGAAAGCGATTGCCAGAATAAAAATGTCAGTGCATATAAGGGGAAGCTTCATGAATGTCAATGTACGGAATAAGGAACATACAACTCACGGCGTACTAAATAATTTCAGGTTTATGATCAAGGAACAATGGAACTTTGAGAAAAAACCAGTGTTTGTATGGTTAATACGTATTTTTTCCGAATTAGTCGTTTCATTAACAGCAATCTATTTTCCAAAAGCAGTATTGGATTCCATCAGCCGGTCTGTTTCCAGCAGTGAATTTTTATTTCATATTGTTATTTTAACAGTGGTATTAGTTATTTTCCGTTACTTAAGTTTTTATTTAGAACAAAGCATAATAATTGGAGCAATCCGAATCTTAAATATGCGCTTTTACCTGGGGAAAGACTGGAAAGCTCTGGATATGGATTATAGCATAGCAACATCAAAAGAGGGAAAAATGAAGATTGAAAAAGGACATAGTGCCATAAACAGAAACGTATATGTTAACATGGCATCCTACTATATCAATCTGACCGAATTTCTGAAGAGCGTGCTGGTACTGATTTCCTTTAGTACAGTTATTTTGTTATTGGATCCGGTTGTTATATTGATTTTGCTTATTACATATTTGATCGATGGAGTTATTTCAGTCAAAGTACAAAAAGGGAAAAACAGTGTTAAAGAAGAAAGAGCTTCTGTTAATAGGCGCCTGGGTTATGTTTTGGACGATATTGGCAATTCACTCATGGCAAAAGATATTAAAATCTATAAGATGATGAATTGGATCAATGAAAACACGGATAAGTATATAAAGGAATCAAATGAATTAGAGAAGAGGGTGCTAAGAAAGGATACAAACCAGCATCTGGCAGAAGCATTATTGGTATTTGCCCGTACCGGAGGGGCATATTTTTATTTGTTATGGAAAATGTTCCATTCCAATATGACAATCGGTGATTTTACGCTTTATTTTGGAGCAATTACCGGTCTTGGACAATGGTTAAGCCAAATCGTAACGAGAATCGGCAATTTAACTATTGCCAACTATCTTGTAGATGACTATCGTAACCTGATTGAGACTAAAGATCATATGAACAGAGAAAAGAGCTCTGTAAACCCGAATGTGAAGGCAGCATGTGAAATAAAATTCGAAGATGTAAGTTTTCAATATGAGGGAACTGATCGTCCCATATTAAATCATATCAATTTAACGATACATAAAGGTGAGAAGCTTGCATTGGTGGGAAATAATGGGGCTGGAAAGACTACTCTGATTAAGCTGGCCTGCGGACTTCTACCGCCAAAATCAGGTAAAATTTTCTTCAATGGAATTGATATAAGTGAATACAACAGGGATGAATATTATAAAATGATCAGTGCGTCATTTCAGAATGTGTGCCTTCTGCCAATGAGCATAGCAATGAACGTCGGATATAACAATGAAAACAGTATCAACAGGGAAAAACTGCATAAGGCTGTAAAATTAGCCGGATTGGAAGAAAAACTTTTATCGCTGCCATATGGTATGGACACAGAATTAGTGCCTTCTGTGACTGAAGGCGGAATTAACTTGTCCGGCGGAGAAACACAGAAGTTAATGCTGGCACGTGCAATCTTTAAAGAAGCCCCATTAATTATTATGGACGAACCAACGGCCGCCCTGGACCCAATTGCAGAACAGGAAATGTACTTAAAATATAATGAGCTTACTAAAAATCGTACTGCAATTTATATTTCACACCGTCTTTCATCAACAAAATTCTGTGATCGCATCATATTGTTAGATCATGGAATAATCGTGGAAAGCGGAACACATGATGAATTAATGAATTTGTCAGGAAAATACAAAGAACTATATGACGTACAAAGTCAATACTATAAGGGTGATGCCGTGGAGGTAGAGGCGTGAAAAGAATGAAAGGAGAGAAGAGCAGTTTTTCTGAGAATATAGGTTTAATAAAGAGGGCTTTATCCATAATTTCACAATTATCGCCTAATATGTTAAATATCAATTTAATAAAAGCATTTATAGATGCCTTAACTCCTTATATAGCAATCTGTTTGTCAGCTTTGATTATTGACGAATTGGCCGGAGAGAGAAATTCTGATGTATTATTTTGCTGTGTTCTTATTGTAATATCAGGCACTTTGTTTTTCAATATATTATCTATCTTTTTGCAAGAAAAGATAAATATTATGAATGTGTCGTTTCATCATGAATTCAAAAAATTTCTGAATAACCTTAAGCTGAAATTAGATTATGACAAAATGGAAGATCCAAAGTATAATGAGCTTCATTCCAAGATTGTGGGCTCCATGTTTATGACAAATGGAGGGATTACAAGTATCATTGACCTGATTACAAGTATGGCAGCTAACAGTATCTCATTTATAACTGCAGTGATTATCATTGCAAGAGTTCTTATAAAAACATCTGGAAAAAGTAATCTTTTTTCTTCATTTGGAGCCGGCTTATTATACACTTTAATTATAATTGGGTGTATTGCATTGACTGTAAGAAATTCTCGCAAAGAAAGCAAGGAGGAATTTGACCTTTATAAAAATTGTGCCACGAACCGCTATGTTGATTATTACCATTTTAATTACATGGAGGATGATAAGGCTGCCAAAGATATACGTATCTTTAACCAAAGAGATTTAATTATTGATGACTTGTGGAATAAAGCCCGCAAACCCTAGATGAATATCTTAATCAGAAGATCCGGACTGATACAAAAGTATTTTGGTACCAATGTAATCATTTCAACATTTATTGGTGGATTTACATATGTTGTTATTGGTTTAAGAGCACTTAAAGGATATATCAGTTTAGGTAATGTATCTCAAAGCTACGCGTCCATCGTAATTCTGATTTCTTCTATTCAAAATCTTTTTGTTTCGGTATCACAGATCATCAGTAATAATGATTATCTGAAAGTTTTGTATGAATATATTGATATATCGAAGATATCGTCCAAAGAAGGTCTGATTCCAAAAGCACAAAAGGGCTGGGAAATAGAATTTCATAATGTAAGCTTTAAATATCCCTCAGCAGATGAATATGCATTAAAAAATATATCTTTTAGGATAACATCAAACAGCCAGACCGCTGTTGTTGGAGTAAATGGTTCCGGTAAAACGACAATGATAAAATTGTTATGTGGGTTTTATCAGCCTCAGGAAGGATATATCACTTTGAATGGAATCCGGATTAATAATTATGATCGTGATGCATACCTTGAACTATTTTCTGTTGTATTTCAGGATTTCAGGATCTTTGCATTCCCAATAGGAGAAAATGTTGCAGCTTCTGTCCATTATGATGAAAACAGAGTATGGGATGCGCTAGCGAAGGCTGGTCTTAATGAGAAGACTGAAAGCCTGCCTGAAAAGCTTAACCAGTATCTATTTAAAAATATAGATGCTGAAGGTCTGGAAATCTCAGGCGGAGAAGAACAGAAGCTTGCAATTGCAAGAGCTTTCTATAAAGATGCCCCTTTTATTATTTTTGATGAGCCTACTGCAGCACTTGATCCAATTGCAGAATCTGAAATTTATAGCAAATTTAATCAGATTGTCGGTACAAAAGCAGCCATATTCATTTCACACAGACTTTCATCCTGCAGATTTTGCAAAAGGATATTGGTATTCGATCAAGGAAAAATTATTCAGTGCGGAACACATGATGAGCTTCTTCAAAATAGGAATGGAAAATACTATGAATTATGGAATGCTCAGGCACAATACTACCAATAATATGCAGAAGGGAAGAAACAGTAATTAAGCGCTGTTATAAACATGCAAATATATATACTAATAACCAGAATTGGAGAAAATAAATGAATTATTTTAATGAAAACAAAAAGGCCTGGGAAGAGGCCTTCGAACACAAACTTCCCGGATGGGGAGAAGAAAACTACGAAAGGCTGATGAATGAACACCTTCCCTTTTTTTGCCCTGATTTGGCAAAAGAGCTGGAAGCTTTGGATTTTAGAGGGAAAACAGCAGCGCAGTTTTGCTGCAACAATGGACGGGAACTGCTTTCTCTGATGCAGCTTGGCGCAAAGGAGGGCTATGGCTTTGATATTGCGGAAAACATAATCGGGCAGGCCCGCGATACGGCTCAAAAGGCCGGAATTGACAATTGCCGGTTTACTGCCTGCAACATTCTGGAAATACCGGAGGAATACAACAACCGCTTTGATTTTGTGATGTTCACCATCGGTGCAATTACCTGGTTTGAGGATCTTGAGCAGCTATTTTCCAAAGTGGCGGACTGCCTGAGGCCGGGCGGCATTCTTCTTATCCATGATTATCATCCTCTTATGAATATGCTGGCCATGCCCGGTGAGCCTGCATTTGATGAAAAGCACCTGAATCAGATTGCCTATTCTTATTTCAGGAGGGAACCATGGATCGAAAATGAAGGAATGGGATATATGTCGGAGCAATATGTCTCCAAAACCTTTACCAGTTTTTCACACACGATGTCCGACATTATCAATGCGGTCTGCTTTTCGAAAATGAATGTATGCAAACTGAATGAGTATGACTACGATATCGGTTTAACAGAAGCTTATGATAAAAAAGGGTTCCCTCTGTCATTTCTTCTGATTGCGCAGAAATAACATTTTCAATGTGTAACATTTATAACTTTCAAATGATATAGCAAATATTCTTAAAGGATCTTTAAGAAATAAGTAATTGCTGTATGCATTCAGAAAATGGTATAATAGTCCTTGCAATGAGCAAAAAATATGCCGGCTGCCAGTGCATGCCGGTATATTTTTGTCGGGGCAGGACTCTGGCACAGGGCATGCTTTGCATTTACTAAAGAAGAAAGGAAAAAAGACAATGAGGGACAAGGAAACAGAAAAATTTGAAAGAGTGGGCAGGAGCTATATCCTGCTTGTGCTGGCAGCAGGGATTATCCTCCCGTTGGTCGCATCATTAATCATGTGTATTGTTATGGGTGAGATCAGAGTGGATCTGGTTCTCGCTATGTCGCTTATTTTCGGAATTATGATCTGGATTATCATGCTGATGATGATTGCATGGGGTAATTTTTCGAGCCTGTTTGTAAAAAAGACGGCGAAGGAGGTTGACTCGCTTCCTTACCGGTTTGACAGCTCTTTTCAGGGGAGAGGCGGAATTCTCTATATCGACATGACAAACGGCATGATTGGCTTTATTTCTTCCTACAATCCTTTTAAAATCCAGATTTTCAATGCCTCCCGTATTGACCGTATTGAAACAATCGCTTCCGCCATGACAGGGATACGTTTTGTTTTTTATCTGGATGGTAAAAAAATATCCATGCCGACCCTTCTGACCAACCGGGTGGTGAGTACGAAATCCGGAATAGGCGCTGAGGCGGTATCCAAGGCCGATGCTTTCGTGGAAATACTGAAGGCGGCAAAGGCCAGGGCGGAAGGAAGGATGTAGCAATGGGCTGGATATATTATATGCCGGAGATTCTCTTCGTTATAGCGGCAGTAATTGCGGTTTTTGGCGTCATTTCCCTGATACGTGCGCTTGCCGCCGATACGGAAGGCAAAATTCTCTGCCGGAAATGCCAGGCTCCTGCTGTAAAATCTTCTACCCGTACCTATCTGTTCCTGATACCTGCCTCTTTTGAGCAGGAGTATGGGGATCCCGAGGGGTATCTGAGCAGGAATATGAAGCCGATTGCAGGAAAGGAGCAGATCCCCACAGGACGGCGCGCATGCTGGCTTGAGGTTTTCACCTGTACCAAATGTGATGAAAGGCAGGTGCGGATCAAGGATTTCCTTCAGGTGAGGGGAGAAGAATATCTGAAAGGGACTTATATTCTCCCTTATGAGCCATTCCGTCCCCTGACAGAACAATGGGAGGAAATGAACTGGGGCAGGTAGCACCGGTAATATCAGAAAGGATCTGCAGACCGCAGGAGAATAGGCTATGGATAAGTTTTTAAAAATACTGGATTTCGTACTTGTGATTGCAGCTATAGTACTGGCTGTATATGTAGGAAAAAATATCGGGCTGGAATATCTGATGCGGGGCAGGGAGGAGCCTGTTACCCTGTCCATGACTGAGGGCGGCCTTCCTGAGGATTACATCGGCAGGCCTGCCGGCGGGGATATCCCCCTCATTGAGGACGGACATAGCTGGGAGGAAGCCTGGGCAACTGACTATATAACGATACAGCCTGTGGGTATTGTATCCACAGGAGTAGGTGCCCTTCATCCCTGGGTTGACGCATACACCACCCCGACACGCAGAAACAGAGGCGGCTGGAAAGCGCCTGTAATAACCAATACAGCATTGGACGTTTTCAATGAATATGGGGAATTCTATCTGCTTCAGCTGCCGGATGAATCGTACATACTGGCCCAGCTGCCGATGGAAGAGGCAAGGAAGCTGAAAATGGGAAAAGAAATCACCCTGCCCGTCGGCCGGAAAATACCGCTTAATATGCAGGCGAAGGGCAGCCTTGACGGAATCTGCTATGAATATGATGTTCCCATGGATGATGTTTTTTACTGCATTAATGATAAATGGAATGATTCCCATGAATTCGGACTTTTTCTGCTGCGCATCGCAATTGCCGTTCTGGTATTGTTTTCCTTTGGAACCGCATTCATTATGCTGGCAGAGAAGATTTTCAAACGGGAGAAAAAGTAATAAGCGGTAATTGATTACCGCCAACAGAAAGCGGCAGGAGAAAGAGCGTGGGACAATTTATTATTGAGGCAAGTAATATCAGAAAGAAATACGATGACAAAACTGTACTGAAGGATATTTCACTGCAGGCGCAAAGAGGGGAAGCTGTTGGCCTTGTGGGCGTAAATGGCTGCGGGAAAAGCACGCTGCTGCGGATTCTGGCCGGCCTCAGCAATCCATCCTCAGGAGAAGTGAGCCTGCAGGCAGGAACCCGCATGGCCTTCATTCCCGACCGTTATGAGAAGATCAACATGACACTTGGAAAGTTCATGGAGCATATGTATCTTATGGAAACGGAAAGAGAAGGCCGTGACCGTATGGCGCATTATCTGCATCAGTTTCATCTGGAGACCATGCTGAAAACTCCCATGAAATATCTTTCCAAAGGAACGCTGCAGAAGGCGGCGGTGATTCAGGCTCTGCTTGGGAAAAGAGATCTGATGTTTCTGGATGAACCCCTTTCCGGACAGGATACGCTGTCCCAGATGACCCTGATACAGGAGCTGCGAGAGAGAAAAGAAAAGGGAATGGCGCTGATTATGGCCTGCCATGAAACCTATCTCATTGAAGAGCTGGCTGACCGGATTTATGAGATCAAAGAAGGAGAGCTGGCTGACGGCATTCCCTATGTGTATGGAACACACAGAAAACAATGCAGCCTTCTCTTTAAGCCCTGCAGCAGGCAGAGTGTATTGGAAATCCTGAAGCAATGTCTTCCTGAAGAAGGCTGGAACATTACGGATTTTGGGACAATCTGCAGAATAGAGGCCGATACTGTTCTGGCGGATAAGCTGTTTGGAATCTGCCTGGAAAAGCAGTGGCATATTGTCAGATATGAGGAGGCGGATGAGACATGACAGCTGAAACGAATGCTCCAGGTTCAAAGCGTTTTGCCCGGGCGGCACATCTTCTGGAAATCTTCCGTTATGAAAGGGAAAAATATAAGCACAGCAGCCGGATGATCCTTCCGGCCATCCTTTTGTTTTTTTATCTGGGTTTTGCCTATTCCATGGCGCCCCAGTATGTACTTGACAGCTTCAGCATCTGTTCCCTTGTGGTATTTCTCCTGATGCTTGCCATGGGGGTTATGTATGAGGATATTATCTTTCCCATGATTGATCAGACCGTATTTATCAAAACGGAGGAAAAAGGACTGCTGTTTGGCGGCCGGTGCCTTCTGGTGGCTTATATCAGTCTGGAGACCGCCGCTGTCAGCGCGGTGTATCCTTTTTTATGCGATCTGGTGAATAAAAAAGGGTTGTTTATGAGACCTCTGACCGCTGCAGATATCATCAGCGCTTTTTTCCTTTTCTGGATTATAGGGATCAGCGGAGGCATTACGGGACTTTTTGCCAACAGGAGGATTTTCCATAAGAGAGAAACAGCCTTGATTCTCAGTGTGTTAATAGGACTTATTATAGTCCTTAAAGGGGCTGTGGGCGAAAAGTTCGCTGCCGTACGTCTGGTGACCTGGGTTCTGCCGCCGGTATATGATTTAAGTGTTAATTATTGTGCGGAGGAATACTTTCATTTTTCCAGGCTGTGGATTTATTTCTTCTGGATGGCAGCTTACACAGTGCTGGAGACCTGGATCTATATTAAGATAATGGTAAGAAAAAAGTTTGAATAATTTCGGGATTATTACCAACACACCTGAAAATCTGCTGAAAGATAAGTGCCTGCCTTCCCGGGAAACCAGGAGAGCAGGCACTTTATGATTTACCAAACCGGTCAATGAAGAACATTAATCGAGGATGCCGCGGACGGGGTTATGAGCCATGGCAGGGCCTCTTTCATAGGTGGTTTCCAGTTCCAGATAGCGGCCCTCAAGGCTGCTTTTTTCAAAAGCGGTCATGATTTCCAGTACATGCAGAGTCTGGCTGCAGTCTGCCCTGCAGGCCCTTCCGGTGCGAAGTGCTTTTGCCATATCGGCGACACCCAGGCCGCGGCTGTTTTCCTGATAATCGAAGGCCAAAGGGATTTCCTTGAAGCTGCCGTCTTCAGGGCGCAGGAGAGTGATGCTCCCGCCGAAGCAGTTGGGATCAGGAACGCGCAGGGTACCTTGTGTCCCATAGATTTCAAGTTTATCCTGTCTGTCATAATACACGTCAAAGGTGGTGGTAACAGTAGCTACCGCACCGTTTACGAACTGAAGGATACCATTTACATGGGTTGGAACCTCCACCGGAATTACAGTACCGCACTGGGGTTCGCTGGTAATGGTGCGCGTTTCAAAGGATTTTGCAGTCAATCCGGTCAATCCTTTAACTCCGCCCAGAAGGTTGACCAGTGCAGTCATATAATAAGGTCCCATATCCATCATGGGGCCGCCTCCGTACTGATAGTAAAAGGCAGGCGCCGGATGCCAGCTCTCATGCCCATGGCAGATCATCTGCGCTGTTGCGCCTATGGGCCGGCCGATAAAGCCATCGTCAATGAGCTTACGGCAGGTCTGGATTGCCGCCCCCATGAAGGTATCAGGCGCTCCTGCGAGAAGCAGTCCTTTTTCCCGGGCCATGGCAACCAGCTCCTTGCCTTCTTCCAGAGTGGCCGCCAGCGGCTTTTCACTGTATACGTGCTTTCCCGCCAGAAGAGCCGCTTTGGTGGTGGCATAATGTTCAAAGGGGCGGGTGAGGTTAAGGACGATTTCCACCTCCTCATCCTGAAGCATTTCTTCCATAGAGGTATAGGCTTTGGGGATTCCATATTCTTTCTGGGCCTGCGCTGTTTTTTCCGGAATAAGGTCATAAACGCCGATTACCTCCACTTCCTTAAACAGCCCGGTCAGATTTTTCAGATAAATTCCGCTGATGGCACCCAGTCCCAGAATGCCGATTCTTACTTTTTCCATAATTACTCCTTTCCGGCAATGCTATGTATCGGTTCAGATAGTTGAATTATTACAGGTATCATAACGGCTCAGTTCCGTCGCAGATACTGCGCTGGCCTGCTGGGAAATATCCGGATATCAATACATTTTTGCCGTATTTTCAAACCTCTCCGTGGTCAGCTTGTGCTCTGAGGCATATTCTTTACCCTGAGCTGCCCAAAGCATACCGCGCTCCATAAGAATCTGTGCCTCAGGGGATTTTTCAAAAACGTCATCGTGATGTCCCAGCGAATTATAGAACACCCGGCCGTTGCCCCAGAATTTTGTCCAGGCTACAGGCATATCCACTTCTTTATTGGAAATATGATAGTAGGGAACAATGGGGAAACGTGTGGTTGCAAGCACCTCTACCGCCGGATCCACATGCAGATAATATTGTTCGCTGCATACCGGGAAATCCTCCAGGCCTTCCACAATAGGGCTGGATCCCTTGCAGATATTAACCTGATAGGAGATGCCATCGCCGCCGGGATGGCTTACCCACTGTCCACCAGTCATAAATTGCCATTCCACATCCTCACGGAACGCATCGCACATCCCACCGTGGCATCCGGCAAGTCCGGTGCCGGCCGCTACGGCCTTCACAATGTTTGCCCTTGCTGCGGCATCGATCTTGCCCATTGTCCAGCAGGGAATAATAAGATCCTGACGCATCAGCAGATCCAGATCAAGAAGCACCTCCTGATTGTCGTAAATCTTGCATGTGTAGCCGTTTTTCTCCATCAGCTTCGCAAATCTTGCGGCGACCTTGACCGGTTCATGGCCATCCCATCCGCCCTGGAAAATCAAAACATTTTTCTCTGTCATAGCAAATCCTCCGCTTTTCTTGATTATGCTTGTATTATAGCAGGACGGCGCGTATAATGATTGCCATAACTAAAAGATTAGTGGCCATAAATTGCGGTCATTCCAGCCACAGGCAATATTCCGGGAGGGAGAAGGGGAATGAATCCTTTTTATGAAAGGCGGAGCGGCAGGCTCCAGATCGGTGTATCGGACAATATGAATTTTCCGGCGCATCTGCATGATGATGTGGAAATGCTTTATTGCATGGAAGGGGAAATACGGGTTTCCGTTATGGGGGAAACAAGATTGCTGCAAAGCGGCGAATGCGCGGTTATTTTCCCTGAGCGGGTACACAGCTATACGACGGAGCATACATGCAAAGCGCTTCTTTTGATTTTCGGTTCGGCCATCGCCGGAGCTTATGCGGGAAGCATCCGGAAATATTATCCTGCCAATCCTTTTTTGGGGAAAAAGGATATCCCAGCGGATACCGCCCTTGCTTTCAGACGGCTGTGCAAAAAAGAAATAAACTCTGATCCGGGCCTGTGCGGCGCCTGGATCCAGGTGGTACTGGCGTATCTGTTTCCCCGTCTGACGCTTTGCGAAGATGAAAGCCCGGAAAATATGGATCTGACCTATCGTCTGGTACAGTACATTATGGAACATTTCCAGGAGCCTCTGACCCTGGAAGAGCTGGCAAAGAAGCTGCATGTTAATAAATACTACCTGTCCCATACCTTTTCCGCCCGCCTGCAGATGAGCTTCCGGGAATACCTGAACCGTATCCGCCTGGAATATGCCATGCAGCTCATACGCACCACCGGAAAGCCGCTGACGGAAATATGGGAAGATGCAGGTTTTGAAAGCCAGAGAAGCTTTAACCGCGTTTTCCGGGACGCGGCGGGGATGACGCCTAAGGAATACAGGAGCAGAGGAATGTAGCTGCAGTTCTTGCTGGACTGATGCAGCACCATAGTATATAATGAGGAAAGGTTAAGGCAAAAGGAGGGTGGTTGTTGTATGACTACAGATATATATTCTGCATAGCAAAGGCTATTGCAGACAATAAATCATATAATATGAAAGACTTGTAATAGCCTTTGCTCATCCGGGAAACTATTCCCGCGGACAGCAGGCCGGCCGGATATGCAGTGAACACTGCCAGGTTATATATCCAATTGGCTTCTGCCGAGGGAATCAAATGTCCGCAGCTTACTGCGGGGGATTTGACTTTTCAGGAGGGCAGAATGGGCTACAGAAAGGCAGAAAAAATATTGCCGCCGGAGGTGGTGGCACTGATACAGCAATATGTGGACGGAGAATATATTTATATACCAAGGAAAGAAGAAAACAGGAAATGCTGGGGAGAATCCACGGATTACCGCCGGGAAATGGATGAAAGGAACCGCCGGATTTATGAGGACTATCTGTCAGGCATGAAAACGGATACATTATCCATGAAGTATTTTCTTTCTGAAAAAAGTATCCAGAGAATTATTGCAAAAGAGAAAAAGAGACCGGCATGAGCAGCCGGAGGGGAAAGGATTTCGTAAACCGCAGGGCGGGACGGGATCCTTTTTTTGTTCAGCCCATGACTGTCCAGTTCCTTGAACTGTCAGCTTGGCGCATCATTTTTTCAGAAAAGAATTTGGGAGCGCCGCAGCCGGTTTGAAATGTTACAATACAAAAGCCGGCAAATACAGGGAAAAAAGAATAGTTAGAGCAACAGTCCGGTTATCTGAATTGTTGCCGGTAAGGACTGTTCTTTTCCCAAGAGGGAGGATCGATTTATGACAGAAGATATTTTTCATGCATAGCAGAAGCTATTGTATGAAATGTGAATATTGCGGCTGAATTTAAAACAGCCCGGGAATTTTTCAGTTCCTTCAATGCTATTGCGTTGACCTGCTGAATAGTTTATCGGCTTTTTACAAAAATAAAATAGCTTCTGCTGTTTCCCTACCTGTCAATCAGACACAAGAAGGAGATGCAGACAAGCTTATGAAAATAGAAAAATGGGCCATAGTGCCTAAAACCGCACCTGCAATTATCAGAAATTGTTCAGGGTGCCGTCGAAAAACAATATTTCACAGTAGTGGAAATTTTCGAATTAACGCCAACGGTAATAAAATAGATGTATGGCTCATCTACCGGTGTGAAAAGTGCGCTTCCAGCTGGAATCTGGATATTTATACACGGATTTCCCCAGATTTCCTGGACAGAAGGCTATACACACGATTCCAGCAAAATGACAGGAAAACGGCATTGGAGTATGGCTGCCGTAAGGAGATTTTAAACCGGAATAAGGCGGAAGCTCTGTGGGAGCAGGTGGAGTATGATGTAGAGATTACGGAATTACCTTTGCTTCAGACCCAATTGTCTCAGACGCAGACAGAAAGGTCACAATTATATCCGGCTGAAGGCGAACAGGAATTCAACGATGAAAGAGTATTCATAACTATTTATAATCAATATGGTATGCCGCTGAGGTTGGATAAACTGCTGTGCAGCCATTTCGGCTGGTCCAGAAAAGAAACTGCGAAAATGGAGGAAGAAGGGTTTCTTCGTATTTTATCCGGCGGAAAGAGCTGCAAAAATAAAATACCGGAAACTATGGCAATAGAGATTAGAAATATATAAAAAATGATACTTTTGATTTTTACATATTCAGTGCATTGTTGTGCCCAGTACAGTGAAACAATTGAATCAAAGTTACAATCAAATATAGAACATACTTACTTAAAAAAATGCCGGTTTTCTAACAATGGAACCGGTATTTTTTTGTGGGATGCATTCATCTGTTGGAATAGGTTAGCTTATGAATCTGCTGCTACGGCAATGACAAATATTCTATTCCAAAAGGAAATTTATTACATGCTTTTAACGGGAGTGATGATACCGACCTCTGCGTTGATTTTCCCATTGTTTCAAATCGTAAAAGGGCTTAAAATAAATAATATCCCTTTTCCCTGATTTTCAGGCAGGACAACATGGAATAATCCTGAAGGAGGCGTAACGGTGACATTAATAATAAACAACAATTTAGAAAGAGAGGGTATGAAAAAATGAAACTGGATTTTGCAACCTACAAAGACAAGGTGATGGGCTGCTGGGCAGGAAAAAATATCGGAGGCGTGCTGGGGGCGCCCTTCGAAGGAAAGCGACAGGTAAACGATATTTCCTTCTACACGCAGGATCTGTCCATGGGGCCTCCGCCCAACGATGATCTGGATCTGCAGATTATCTGGCTGGCCGCGGTGGAGCGTTACGGAAGAAATGTAAATGCATCTATTTTGGGAGAATACTGGCTTTCCTATTGTATTCCCAACTGGGTAGAATACGGGACAGGAAAAGCTAACCTGCGTGCGGGCCTGCAGCCTCCCCTTTCAGGCCTGATCGATAATACTTATAAGGACAGCTGCGGCTGCTATATCCGCTCCGAAATCTGGGCCTGCCTGGCTCCCGGCAATCCGGATCTGGCTGCACGCTATGCCTACGAGGATGCTATTGTAGATCATGAAGGCGAAGGCATGTATGGTGAAATTTTCTTCGCGGCTCTGCAGAGCGCCGCTTTTGTGGAAAGCGACAAACGGACTCTGATAGATATTGCCCTGTCCTATATTCCTGAGGAAAGCGCAACGGCAAAAGCGATCCTGAAGGCCCTGGAATGCTACGATAATCATACAGATTTCAGGGAAGCCCGCATCCAGATCCATAACACGGCTCCCGGTACCTTCGGCATTCAAAGCGGCACCCTCAGTGAAATCCCTGTGGAAGGAAATGAAGGGATGGAGACAGGAGCACCGGGCTTTGACGCTCCTGAAAATGTGGCATTCACTATTGCAGGCTGGTTATATGGCGGGGAGGATTTCGGCAGAAGCCTCTGCATGGCGGTGGCCTGCGGCGAAGATACGGACTGCACATGTGCCACATTAGGCGCAGTGCTGGGAATCATAGCCGGCGCATCAGGCCTTCCGGAGGAATGGACAGCTCCCCTTGACGACAAAATTGCAACGCTCTGTATTGACAAAACAAGCGGGGGAATCTGGGTGCCCTCCACGGTAACCGAACTGACAGAACGGGTAATGAAGGCAGCCCCCGGGTTCCTGGGACAGGATATCTGCGATATTTTTGCAGAAGGCGGAATGACAATCGAATGCAAAGAGGGCAAAGCGCTGTATTGTAGCAGGACAACGGATTATCTGCCTAAAATAAACGGCAACGGAAAGGATGAGGCGCTTCCCATCAGAGAGCTTTGCAGCCTGTCTCCCTATGTGGTAAGATATTCCTTCCCTGCCTTTAATCTTATGGTTGATTATGAAAATTCCGTTTTCTTCAAAGCAGGAGAAGAGCGTAAGATAAAAGTGACCGTGACCAATTCGCATACGATGAGGCAGCAGCAGTGGGCCAGGATTACGGTTTATATGCCGTCAGGCGTGGAACTGAAAAACGGAAGGGCCTTTACGCTTCCCCTGAATAATCTGTACGGCTCAAAGGCTGAAGCTGAAATCGTTTTTAATGCGGATACGTTTGATGGCGGCAAGCTGGAATTTATAATTGAAGTATCTCTGGAAGGCAGACATTCTTCCGGCGCGGTTAAGGTTACACTGATGAGAGAGGCATAATTTTTAAACTGGAGGCAGGCATGGGAAATTCTCTGAAGGTGATGCTGGTTGATGATGAAGCCCAGAGCGAATAAAAAGCTTGGTAACGATTTTCTTTACCGATGTTGAATAATCCACCCGATTCGTTATAGTATAATGGTTAATGAACTTAAACGAAAGGAGCCCGGATAATGAAACAGCATCGAGTGGAAATTGATACGTCCAAATGCATTGGCTGCGGTATATGCGCCAGGGTATGCCCCGCGCACAGCATAGAGATAAAGGACAAAAAAGCAGCAACCCTGTTGGACGATTGCCTGATGTGCGGGCAATGCACCGCAGTCTGCCCTATGAGGGCCGTTTCAATCAGCGGCTACGATACCGGACAAATTGAGAAAAAAGAAGATTTCCGCCTGAAGCCCGGGGAGATTTTGGATGTCATCCGCTTCCGAAGATCCATAAGGCAGTTTAAGCAAAAAGAAATTCCAAAGGAAGTACTCAGCCAGGTTCTGGAAGCAGGCAGGCTTACCCATACGGCCAAAAACATGCAGGACGTTTCCTTTGTCGTACTCAATAAGGAAAAGAGCCGCATTGAGCAAATGGCTGTCAGCCTGTTCCGGAAAATAAAGCCATTTGCCGATTTATTCAGCCCCATGGCACGCAAAAATAAAATTGATGAACACTTTTTCTTTTTTAACGCCCCGACAGTGATTGTTATTCTGGCCAGGGATAAAACGAATGGTATACTCGCCGCACAGAATATGGAATTTGTAGCGGAGGCGAATGGCCTGGGCGTGTTATTCAGCGGATTTTTCACAATGGCGGCAAATACCTCCCCTAAAATCAGGAAGGCAATAGGCATTCCGAAGGGAAAACGTGCCGCCATGACATTGGTGCTGGGCTATCCGGATGTGAAATTCTTACGTTCCGTACAACGTGAAAAATTAATCGTCAAATATATGTAGAGGGCTAAAAATGGCAAAAGAATGTGAAGAAAATTTACAGAAAATCGTGGCCGGGTTCCGGGACTGCCGGAATGCGTTCACCGCTATTGGCGATGAAACGAGACAGTTGATTCTTCTCGTGCTTTTGGAAAGTGATCTGTCGGGAATCCGGGTTGGGGAGATTGCGGAAAAAACCCATTTAACGAGGCCTTCCGTTTCCCATCATCTGCAGATCCTGAAAGAAGCCGGAATCGTTGCAATGCGGAGAGAGGGAACGAAAAATTATTATTATCTGAGCGCCGATGAAACGCAGTGGAAAGAGATTTCAGATGTAATCAACCTTATTTATGCAAGCGTCCGGCATATCAGCAAATCATGACAGGAGGAAGCAGATTATGATTTTATTCTTTTCCGGGACAGGTAACAGTGAATATGCCGCTAAGAGAATCGGCAAAGCAATCAATGACGACGCCGTGGATTTATTTGGGAAAATCCGCAGCCATGATTATTCTCAGCTGCACTCAGAAAAGCCCTGGGTTATCGTTGTCCCCACCTATGCCTGGAGGATACCGCGCATCGTGCAGGAATGGCTGGAGAATACAGCGCTTACGGGAAACAGAAGCATTTATTTTGTAATGACCTGCGGCGGCAGTATCGGAAATGCAGGCGCTTATCTTGAAAAGTTATGCAATGCAAAGAAGCTTGATTTCTGCGGCTGCATGGAAGTGGTAATGCCAGAAAACTATATTGCGATGTATTCCGCGCCGGCACAGGACGAGGCACTGGAAATTATCCGCCGGTCGGAAAAAGTGCTGGATGAGGCTGCCCTTTTGATAAAGAGCGGCAAAGTATTTCCCCGGCCTGCCGTCGCATTGAAGGATAAAATAAGCAGCGGTATTGTGAATGACATTTTTTATCCGGTATTCGTCCATGCCCGGAAATTTTATGCTGATGATTCCTGCATTTCCTGCGGCAAATGCGTTCAGGTCTGTCCCCTGGACAATATCCGCCTGTCAGACGGAAAACCTGTATGGGGTAAGAGCTGCACCCACTGCATGGCCTGTATCTGCCGCTGCCCTGCGGAAGCGATTGAATACGGAGAACACAGTAAGGGCCTGATACGATACATCTGCCCGGAAAACCCGGAAAAAAGCTGAGGAACGTAAAAAATATCTGCGGCAAAATAAATTGACAGGGAAGGTTTATTGTTATAAACTAGGTTTATGACAATAAACCTTTTTGCATATATAAACTGAAAACAGCTGTTTAACCGCCAATGAAGAAAGTGAGGCCCGACATTCATGGAAATACCGAAAATCCCGGATGGAGAATACCGTTTTGCAGATCTTGTATGGGAGAATGAGCCCATAAATTCCACAGCATTAATTAAGACAGCCCAGGAACGCCTAGGCTGGAAGAAAGCCACCAGCTACACCGTTTTAAGAAAGCTGTGTGAAAAAGGCATTCTGAAAAATGAAAATGCTACCGTAACCGCTATTGTAAAAAAAGACGAGGTATGCAGGCAGGAAAGCGAACAGCTGATACACCGGAGTTTCGGGAACTCCCTGCCTGCCTTTGTCGCCGCTTTCCTCAGGGATAAGAAGCTGACCCGTCAGGAAGCGGAAGAGCTGAAGCGTCTGATAGATGCCGCAAGCATGTCGGATGGACGAAACGATTCATAAGAAGGGAGAGAAAAAATATGGAAGGCCTGCTGCATATTTTTCCGAAAATACTGAATATGACCCTGTCCGCTTCCTGTGCGGGCGTTGTGGTCCTGCTTCTGAGAGCCTTGCTGAAAAAAGTGCCTGCGGGGTATTTTTATGCGCTCTGGATCCTGGTGTTTGTAAGATTTTTGTGTCCCTTCAGCCTGGAATCGGCCCTCAGCCTTATTCCAGTCCGGCAAGATGCAGTAACCTATAAAGGGATGGTTTCCACCGGTTTTCAGGCATATACCTCCATAGTCAACAGCCTTGCGCCGGACAGTGCCGTACGCAGGGCGACAGCTGCAGCCGGAAGAAGCGGCATCGCGCCTGACAGACTGCTGATGGGAATGTTTTTCACTCTGTGGCTGTTGGGAGTGTTCATAATATTGGCGGCTGCATTGTATACTTTTCTGCGCTTGAAGAAACGAACGGCCCAGGCCGTAATTCTTGTGGGAAAAACGAAAGGACGGGCGCCGGTTTACGAATCGGCAGCGCTGGAAACCCCCTTTCTG
>NZ_KE992692.1:0-15551 GCF_000466465.2 Clostridium sp. KLE 1755 | reverse complement strand
GCCGCCGTGGCAGCCTTGGAATTGCGGGCAATTCCAAGGCTGTGGGGCTTCGCCCCATAAAATACAAGGGGAGAGTTCCTTTTTGAGCTAGCTCAAACGGGCCTATCCCCTTGTATTTTGCACGGCTCATTGGAGGAGCATGTTTTCAATAAATATTCCAAATCCTCTTGTGGGGTCCTGGACGAGGACGTGGGTTACGGCGCCTATTAGTTTTCCGTCTTGTATTATTGGGCTTCCGCTCATCCCCTGGACGATTCCTCCGGTGGTTTCCAGGAGGGTTTTGTCGGTGATTTGCAGTTCGATTCCTCTGTTTATATTATCATGGTCCAGGTGGACTGATGTAATTTTTACGTCGTAGAGCTGGGGGGCGCCTCCTACGCTGCAGAGGATCTGGGCGGGGCCCAGGTCTACTTCCTGTTTCAGGCCGATGGGCATGGCCTGTGTGGTGATGTGGGAGGCGGCGGATTCGTTTAGTTCCCCGAATATGCCTTCCACGGTGTTGGCCTCGATTGTTCCCATTTTGTTGCTTTCCTTGTAGTCTATGACTCCGGTAAGCTCTCCCGGGGTGCCGTTCTCTCCTTTGGTTATGGATACAATCTCGGTGGTGTACAGGCTTCCGTTTTTCAGATTCATAAGCGTGGCTGTGTCCATATCGTTGATTCCATGGCCCAGCGCCCCAAAAGAGTTGTTTTCATCCAGGTAGGTGAGCGTCCCCACGCCCTGGGCGTTGTCCCGTATCCAAATGCCCAGCTTGTACTCTCCGTCCTGGTTGCGTTCGGGCCTGACCTTTAAGTCAAATTCCTGGTCTTCCCTGAGGATGGTTAATACCAGCTCCTCTCCATTGCTTTCTTCTATCTGCCGCACAAAGGCGGCTTTCCCTTCTACCTCCCGTCCGTTTACCTTGAGGATATAGTCTCCTTCCTTTAAAAGGTGGCCCACCGGTTCCTTCGCCTGTCCGTCGTCTCCGGTAAAATCCCCTGTGGCAATCACCAGGATTCCTTCGGTTTTTACATAAATTCCGATGGGGATTCCCGCAGGTATCAGTGTCTTGTCGTTGATTACTTGAACGTTTACCGTTTTAAAAGGAATGAGGCCGAACAGCTTCAGATCCATGGTATAGGTCTCAATGTCCTCCGCATAGAGGGTGAGAGGCTCCGCCAGGTCCACGGAGAGGGTTTTCGTCTCCCTGGCATCGACCGCAGCATTCATGCCTGTAACGGGGATGGCTCCATCCTCTGTTTCAGCCGGAGCTTTGTAAAGTTTTCCGGATACCGGAACATTAAGGTCAAGATCCTGCCGGATACCCGCCCGGATATGAATAGCGCCGGGTATTTTTTCCCATATGAGAATCATCCAGCATATAAATAAAGCTGTGATTGAGCCGATCAGCAGCACATATAAAAACAGTCGGTATTTTTCTCTTCTTTCCAATTTTCCACATCCTTCCTGCCGTATATTCCCGCAGTAAGCCAGCCGGCCTGATGGATCTTTTCATCATCAGAAGGGCCGGTGCAGATACCAGGCAGCCTGCCGCCAGGTATCAGACTTCGCTTAAAGCAGGTACAGTGTCTTTGCGTCACAGTTTTTTTCATCTGTAAAACAAAGAAAAGGACATACACGTTACATGTACGTCCTTTCTAGTATGTGACAAATGGTTCAAGATAATTTAGTATTGTTTTGTATTTGCTGCCATTTCTTTCAATTCCCTGGCATTGGCGAGCGAGCTTTCCGTAATGGTATCTGAGCCAAGCATACGGGCAAGCTCGTCTAAAATAGCGTCCCCGCGGATTTCGGCAATGGCGGTAACGGTACTTTCTTCCATGGATTTTTTTTCAATTACAAAATGGTTGTCGGCCATGGCGGCAATCTGTGGAAGGTGGGTAATGCAGATAACCTGGCGGGTTTTGCCAAGAAGCGCCAGCTTCTGTGATACCTTCCATGCGGTTTTGCCGCTGATTCCGGTGTCTATTTCATCGAAAATAAAAGTGTCCTTATCTTCCTGGCCTGCCGTAACCGTTTTTAACGCCAGCATAATACGCGACAGCTCACCGCCGCTGGCTACGCTGGCAAGCGGTCTGCGGGGTTCGCCGGGATTGGTGGAGATCATAAAGGCTGCATCGTCCCAGCCGTCGGGGCCAATGCCCTCCTTTTTCTCCAGAGCCACGCTGAAATCCACCTGGTTGAAATTCAGGTCCAAAAGGGCGTCTATCAGCAGGGCAGACAGCTTCTTGCCCGCGTCTTTCCTGATTTTCGTGGCCCTTGCGCACAGCTTTTCCAGGCCGGCACGGGCCAGCTTTAATTCCTTTTCCAGTTTTTCCCGGTAAGCATCGGCATCCAGGAGCCGTTCCATCTCTTCCTGCTTCTGCTGTTGGTATTGAAAGATTTCTTCTATTGTGGATCCATATTTATCCTTCAGCCGGTTGATTATGTTCAGCCGTTCCTCAATCTGTAAAAATAAGTTCTGGTCAAACTCCAAATCGGACAGGTAATCGGATACAATCCTGTTGAAATCATTGAGCAGGCCGTCGATATCCGTCAGCATGCCTGCCATTTCCTCCAGGGAGGTATCGAAGGCGCTTACACTGTTCAGTTCCCGAAGGGCGCGTCCGGCAGCGCCGCCTGCGCCGCAGTCCGACTCATAGCCGGTGAGGGAATGTACGTTATTCAGCACCTCCGCAATTTTGCGGCTGTTACTCATTTTCCGGTAGCTGTTTTCCAGCTCCTCATCCTCGCCTTCCTTTAAAGAAGCGCTTTCGATTTCTTCCAGTTCAAAGCGGGCCAGGGAAAGCTCCCGTTCCTTTTCCCTTTCATCCAGATTGGTTTCCTTCAGCTGTTCCTGAAGTTTTCTGTAAATATGATATTTCTCTTTTATTTCTTTTTTTATACCGGTAATTTCTTCCCCGGCAAAATCATCCAGAATTTCCAAATGTTTTTTTGACTGCAGCAGCTGCTGGGAATCATGCTGTCCGTGGATATCGATGAGGACGCCGGAAAGCTCCTTCAAAAGCTTGGCATTCACCGTTTCGCCGTTTACCTTGCTGATACTGCGCTGGGGCATGATACGGCGCTGCAGAATGACCAGGCCGTCCTCTTCCACCGGGATGTCCAGCTTCTTCACCCGTTCCAGCTGTCCTTCCTTTTCCAGATGGAAAACCAGCTCGATCAGGGCATAATCGGCTCCTGTCCTGATCAGATCGCGATCGCCCCGGCCTCCCAGCGCGAGCCCCACAGAACCTATAATGATGGATTTTCCTGCGCCGGTTTCACCTGTCAGGATGTTCAGACGGGGCCCGAAATACACCTCGGTCTCCTGAATCAATGCCAGATTTTTAACATGTAGGCTTACTAACATCTTTACTTCTCCTATTGCTCCTTCCGAACGCTTCCCGGCGGGTTCCCCATTCCTGCCCGGCATTGTCTTGCGGCCGCATTTACTTTTCCAGGATTTCCCTGATTTTATCCATCACGATTCTGGTGTCCTCCACACTGCGCACCGCCATCATGATCGTATCGTCTCCTGCAATGCTTCCCACGATTTCCCTGAATTTCATGGCGTCCACAGCCGCAGCCACCGCCATGGCCATACCGGAAACCGTCTTAATTACGAGAATATTCTGAGCCATATCCATAGAAACGAAGCCGTCCCTGAGCACTCTTACATATTTATCCCAGAGATGGCTGTCGTCCTGACGCAGCACCACGTATTTCTGCCTGCCGTTTCCCGCCGGGACCTTGGATAAATGCAGCTGCCTGATATCCCTGGAAACGGTGGCCTGGGTAACCGTAAAGCCGGCTTCCCGCAGTCTGTCCGCCAGTTCTTCCTGGGTCTCTATTTCACTGTTTTCTATTAATTCCACAATTTTCTCATGTCTGCTTTGTTTCATCGGCCTACTCACTCATCTTTCTATGTAAACGCTCCAGGAAACTCAGTTCGCTCAATTTCATAATGGAGGTGGTCTTATCGCTGCGGGTTACCTTAAGCCGGTCCCCGGATTTGAGGATCAGGCAGCGGCTGCCGTCAAAGTTCACCTCTACCTCCTGCTCCTGCCCGGACTGCCTTTCACCGATTTCCACCACAACCTCGTCCTCCGCCCGCAGAATTATGCTTCTGGTATTCAACGTATGAGGACAGATGGGTGTAAGGAGGATCAGACTTGCTCCCGGTTCCACGATGGGGCCGCCGGCCGACATATTGTAGCCGGTGGAGCCGGTGGGAGTTGCAATGACAATGCCATCCGCACCGTAGCTGTTTAGCACCTGGCCGTTTACCCAGATACGGAACTGTATGATCTGCAGCGGGCCTCTTCTTGTGATGGTCACATCGTTGAGCGCATGCACCTGGGCCGTTTCCCCGCTGCCGTCCTCACGGAGCACCCGCCCCGACAGCATCATGCGTTCTTCAATGGTATATTCCTCCCGTAGAAGCTTTTCCAGCGCCAGATCAAGCGCTAAAGGCTCCACCTCGGCAAGGTATCCCACAGTGCCCAGGTTTACGCCCAGAAGGGGGATTCCGCTGGCCGCCGTCTCCCGCGCCGCCTTGAGCATGGTGCCGTCCCCGCCCAGAACGATCATGCAGTCGGAACGGTATGTATCCCCGCCTTCCTTCAGACGGATCTGCTCCTCCGTTTCGTTATCCGCACAAATTATGCAGGCGGCACCTCTTTCCTCCAGATATTTACGGATGTAGTAGGTGACCTTCAGTCCCGGGTCTTTCGGTCTGTTTGTCATGATAATATAATGTTTGCCGCACCCTATACCCATTTCCTGTTACCCCTGTTTTCCATCCTTTTCCAGAGCCTCATGCGCCTGCTCCACGATATTGCGTATGTTTTCCTTCCATTCCTGCTTTGCACACAGATCTGCGCCTTCCGCCTGCACCCCGGCCAGCATGCGTTCCGCTTCATGCTCCGTAAGCGAGATGATTTCTTCCGGCAGCGCCGTCTTTTTTTCCAGGAAAACCAGATACTCGATATTTCCTTCCGGCCCTTTCACCGGAGAATAGGTCAGTCCCTGTACACTGAAGCCGGTAAGGTCTGCAAAATCAATGACCTTGGCAATGACCTCCCGGTGTATCTCAGGTTCCCGTACCACTCCCTTTTTTCCCACCTTATCCCTGCCCGCCTCAAACTGGGGCTTGATAAGACATACCATGCGCCCGCTCTCTTTAAGCAGGTTTCTGGCGGGAATCAGTATTTTGGTCAGGGAAATAAAGGAAACGTCCACCGAGGCAAAATCCAGTGCATCCTGAATATCCGAGGGCACCATATAACGGAAATTGGTCTTTTCCATGCATACCACGCGTTCATCATTCCTCAGCTTCCAGGCGAGCTGTCCGTGGCCCACGTCCACGGAGTATACCTTAGCAGCCCCGCTTTGCAGCATGCAGTCGGTAAAGCCGCCGGTGGAAGCGCCGATATCCATGCATACGCTGCCGGCCAGGGTGATGGGAAAGCACTGCATGGCTTTCTCCAGCTTCAGACCGCCTCTGCTCACATATTTCAATGGATTTTCTTTTACCGTTATCACTGCCGCCTCATCAAAAACAGAGCCGGCCTTATCCTCCCGCTGTCCGGCAACAAACACATTGCCGGACATGATGATGGCCTTCGCCTTTTCCCGGGAGGGCGCCAGCCCCTGTTTTACCAGAAGCACATCCAATCGTTCCTTCATCAGTTCTCCCCTAACTCTTCATGAATCCTTTTTAATATGGATTCACTGTCTATTCCTATTTCCTGCTTCAAAAGCTCCACATTGCCGTGCTCCACATACTCATCGGGAATGGCAATGGAGAGGACGCGCACCTTAAGGCCGCACTCGTCAACAAAGGTGCGGACACGCTCGCCGAAGCCGCCGCTTTCCACATTTTCCTCCATAGTAACCAACAGGCTGTGGGTATGGGACAGCTTACGGATCATTTCTTCATCAATGGGCTTTACGAACCTGGCGTTAACAAGGGTACAGAACCGGCCCTGCCTTTTCAGGCTGCCATAGACCTCTTCCCCTGTTTTTACCATGCTCCCCACCGCCAGGAGGGCGATATCCTTTTCTTCATATATCATTTCGCTGCGGCCGTATTCAATGGGAGCCCGGAAACCGGACAGGCCGTCATAGGCCTCTCCTCTGGGATAACGCAGCGCAATCGGCCCCTGGAAGGCCACCGCAAACTTCAGCATATCGGATAGCTCCCATTTATTCTTGGGCGCCATGATATGCATATTGGGAATGGAGGACAGATAGGACAGGTCGAAAATACCCTGATGGGTTTCCCCGTCGCTGCCCACCAGCCCCGCTCTGTCTATGGCAAATACCACCGGCAGATTCTGGATGCAGACGTCGTGGAGAATCTGATCATAAGCCCTTTGCAGGAAAGAGGAATAAACCGCCACCACCGGACGCAGGCCTCCCGCAGCAAGCCCCGCGGCAAAGGTCACCGCATGCTGTTCTGCAATCCCCACATCAAAAAAGCGGTCCGGATAGGCATGGCTGAAGCGTTTCAGCCCGGTTCCGTCCGGCATGGCCGCCGTAATCGCCACTATTTTTTCATTCCGCTGGCCCTGCTTAATCATGACTGTGGAAAAAATATCCGTATAATTGGCCTTCATTTTCTTCTTCAGCGGCACGCCTGTGGCAACGTCAAAGGGCTCCGCTCCATGAAAACGGGCGGGATGGTTCTCCGCCGGCGCATAGCCCTTGCCCTTTTTGGTGAGTACATGGATCATGACAGCATTTTTTCTGCGTTTTGCCTCATTGATTACGCGGATCAGGGAATTGGTGTCATGGCCGTCCACCGGCCCCAGATAGGTAATGCCCATATCCTCAAAAAACATGCCGGGGATTACAAGCTGCTTTAAGCTGTTCTTGGCGCGGCGGATGCCGGCAACCACCGGTTCGCCGTATTTGGTGTTGCGGATGGCGTCGTAGATGCCGTCCTTCACATCCAGATAGGCGTTTGAGGTACGGATATTGTTCAGATATTTGGATACGCCGCCCACATTTTCGGATATGGACATGTTGTTGTCATTTAAAATAATGATAAAATTCGTTTCCAGCCGGGCCGCGTTGTTCAGTGCTTCATAAGCCATGCCCCCCGTGAGGGAGCCGTCGCCGATTACCGAAACAATGGTGTGGTTTTCCCCCTGGAGATCCCTGGCCTTGACAAGTCCCAGGCCCGCAGAGATGGAGGTGGAGCTGTGCCCCGTATCAAAGCTGTCACAGTCGCTTTCCTTCCGCTTGGGGAAGCCGCTCATGCCGCCGTACTTGCGCAGGGTTTCAAAGCCCTCCCGCCTTCCGGTGAGCAGCTTGTGGGTGTAGGACTGATGTCCCACATCCCAGATGATTTTATCCTCAGGAAGGTTCAGGGCCAGGTGAAGGGCCATGGTAAGCTCCACCGCGCCCAGGTTGGATCCCAGATGGCCTCCCGTCACACTTATTTTATTGACGAGAAACTCCCGGATTTCCGCCGCCAGCGCCTGATAGTCCCTTGGGTTTATATTTTTGATGTCATTTTCTTTTTGTATCTGATCGAGAAGCATAATAGGATGCCCCCTTCTATTTTTTTCTGGTAATGAGATCTTCCACCAGCTTTTCCAGGAAATCATTACGCCGTGTATCTGCCTGCGGCATTCCTTCCTGTGCTGCAACGCAGGCCAGGCCGGCAATGGCTTCCTCGGAAAGCCTGCGCACCTGTTCTGCGGATTTCTCCATTCCGTTCAGGGATACATAGGTTACCTTATGGTTTTTCAGATCGCTTCCGGTCTGCTTGCCCAAAACCTCCAGGCTGCTCGTCAGATCCAGAATATCATCCTGTATCTGGAAGGCAAGGCCGATATTGGAGCCTATCCGTTCCAGCGCCTCAAGCTGCCCGTCCGCAGCACCGGCCAGGACAGCGCCGATCATCATGGAGCTTTGGATCAGGGCCGCAGTTTTATTTTCATGGATAAAAAGGAGAAGCTCCTGTGTCACCTGCTCCTCCGGCAGCTCTTCCGCTTCCGTATCCGCTGTCTGTCCGCCGATCATGCCGTAAATTCCGGCCTTCCCCGCGAGAATGGACATGGCTTTGGCGCACCGGTTAAGTCCGTCGATGCTCTGACCGGCCTCCGGCATGTTAAAGGCTTTACAGGCGGTTTCAAAGGCATAATTTAAAAGGGCGTCTCCGGCCAGGACAGCCATGCCTTCCCCATAAACCGCATGGGTGGTCTTCCTGCCTCTCCGGTATTCATCATTATCCATGCAGGGCAGATCGTCATGCACCAGGGAATAGGTATGAATCATTTCAATTGCAGCCATAAAAGGCTCTACCAGGCGGCCTTTTCCGCCAAACAGCCGGAAGACTTCCTGCATCAGCATGGGGCGCAGACGCTTTCCGCCGGCAAGCACACTGTAGTTCATGGCTTCCAGCACTGTTTTCTGGTACCCTTCCTCTGCCGGAAGGTATTGTCTGAGTATCGCTTCAATCCCCGACACTCTTTCCTGCAGCTCGGCTTCAAAATTCATCCAGTCCGCCCTCCTCGTTCAGCATCATTACCTTCTTTTCCACCTTATCTATCTTATCATTGCATATTTTCAGCAAATCCATTCCTTTTTTATACGCCTGGAAGGAATCCTCCAGCGTTATTTCCTCATCCTCAAGGGTTCGGGTAATATCGTCAAGGAGGATAAAAGCCTCTTCCAAAGAAGGGCCGGCTTCCTGTTTTTCATCCTTCAACTCTTCCGGTTTCATGCTTCCAATACTCCTTTCTCCTGCTTCCATTTTTCCTTGTCTACCACCTGGGCCTCTATCCGGCCGTTTTTCACATGAACGGTCAGACGGTCGCCTACCCGGACATGATCCACATCGGATACTGTTTTCCCTTTCTCATCCGACACATAGGAAAAGCCCTGATTCAGCTTGTCCAGAGGGGAAAGGCCCTTCAGCTTTTCCGTATATAGGCCGAGCAGGTAGCGTTTTTCCCTGATATGACGCTGCATCAGCGCCGAGAGCTGTTCCTCCATGCGCATGGCAAGAGTCCGTTTTTCCCTGATCTGGCTGGCCGGGCTTAAGTACTGCAGCTTCGTCTGCGCCTGTTTCACCCTGGACCGTTCCCTGTCCAGGCGGGTTAACATCCTGCGGGTTAAGTCCCCTTTGCAGGAATCCAGCACCGCTTCCAGCTGGCGGACATCATATACGGCCAACTCCGCTGCCGCCGAAGGCGTGGGCGCGCGTAAATCCGATACAAAATCAATAATTGTCGTATCCGTCTCATGTCCCACTGCGGAAATAATGGGAACGCTGCAGTCAAACACGGCCTGGGCCACGGCTTCTTCATTAAAGGCCCACAGGTCTTCAATGGATCCGCCGCCGCGTCCCACAATCATCACATCCACACCCAGCTGCTCCAGCGCATGGATCCCCTGGATGATGCTGGCCGCCGCCTGTTCTCCCTGTACGATTGCGGGGTAGAGGATAATCCGTACATACGGATTCCTCCGGCGTGTGATATTGATAATATCCTGCACAGCTGCCCCGGTAGGCGCTGTTACCACCCCCAGGGTCCTGATGTATTTGGGCACAGGCTGTTTATACTCCGGGGCAAAAAGCCCCCGCTGGGCCAGTTCTTTTTTCAGCCGCTCAAATTTCTCATATAAATAACCGGCTCCGTCCAGGATAATCTCCCTGGCATAGAGCTGGTATTTTCCATCCCGTTCATAAACCTCGACGCTTCCGCCCACTACCACCTGCTGGCCTTCTTCCATGCGGAATTTAAGGCCGCTGCGGTTTCCCGCAAACATGACGCAGGCAATCGTGCCCCTGGCATCCTTGATTGTAAAATAAATATGCCCGGAAGAATGATACTTGCAGTTGCTCACTTCTCCCTTGACATAAATATTCTGCAGCATGAAATCCTGTGAAAACATGTTCTTGATATAAGAATTCACCTGCGCTACAGTATATACATTTCTCACTTGGTTTCCTCTATACAAACCGGGCAAGCACGCCGTTTACAAATCCGGAGGATTCATCCTGCCCAAATTTCTTGGCCAGCTCCACGGCTTCGTTAATTGCCACGCTGTCCGGCACCTCTTCGTCAAATTTAATCTCATAAACAGCCAGGCGGATGATGGTAAGATCCACCTTCCCCATTCTGGAGGTCGTCCAGCCCCTGGCCGTCGTATTTATCATTTCATCAATTTCAGGAAGCTTTTCCTGGATTTTATCAAATTTCCCCTGGATATAGGCGATATCCTTCTCGGGGATGCCGTTCTCCTCATCTTCAAAGAAAAGCGCGCACTGCTCCGGCATCTCTTCCTTCTGATTGAATTCCACACGGAACAGCAGCTTGAATATCTGTTCCCTCTGTTCTCTTCTGCCCATTGTTTCCTCAATTCCGCCGTTATCCGGCTTTCTCTAGTGCGCGGCCATACCTGTCCGTACGTCCGCATATATATGCAGGCCTTCCTGCCGCCCTGCACTTATGCCGGAAGTGCCTTTCGGATTCCGAAAGGCACCTGCCGTTATTCCCTCTCTTTTCTTCTGCCGGAGCCCGGCATGCGATTGCGGGAAGCATTTATCGAATATCCGCAGCAGTTAGGACATCCAGGCCGCCACGTCCTCCGGTATCAGTTGCCCGGCTCCATATTCACATTGACAATGCGGATATTTACATCGGTCACTGTAAGCCCTGTCATATTCTCAATGGCATTCTTTACCTTTTCCTGTACCTTTGAGCAGGTTTCCGGAATGTTGTAGCCGTATTCCAGAGACAGCGCCAGATCCGCCTTCACCGTATTACCCGTCACCTGTACTTTAACGCCTTTGGTCAGGTTCTTCACGCCGACCTTTCCTATCAGTTCATTGGTAATATTGCCTGCCATGGCGGACACACCTTCCACTTCCGTCGCCGCAAGGGATGTGATCATGGCCACAACCTCGTCCGCTATCTGCACGGAGCCAATGCTGTCATCTCCCTGCAGAACAAATGTATTTCTATTGCTGTCTTTCCTTGTATCTTTTTCCATAAGGCTGCCTCCTTTATTCCTATAACACTGATTATAACAAAATCCTGTATCTTTGCAAAGTCTTTTTATGCGGGTAGCTTGCTTGTAACTGTCCGGTTCCCTCACAGTTACTGTCAAAATCTGTCCCAAATCGTCTTTGGAAATGGATTTTGGCGCTCCTGGATCACTTTCTTACGGTTATTCCAGCCAGAAGCTGAGAGTGTATTGTTCCGGGGTGTCTACGTAGGCGGCGGATGAACCGCCGTTTTTCAGGTAGGTAAAAATTTCCTGGTCATCCAGGAGCTTCTGTTTCATTTGCCGGTAGATATCGGCGTCAGCGCATTTCAGGGTTACCATTCCCTTTTGTTCTTCATAGCCCCGGGCGAAGAGCCGGGCGAGTTTATCTTCGTCCACAGTGTCAAAGTAGGCGTTCTCCCGCACGTAATAGTTGTCCTTCATGGCAGTGCAGTCGGGCAGCGGGAAAAAGTTGTCTATGGTATGGGTGCGCAGGAGCTGCTGTGTGGTGACGAGGAGGTAGTCGTAGTTGACGCTGGGGCGTTTTTTGCCCTGCCAGGCGGGGTCGTCATCTCCCATGAGGTAGAAGGCATCTCCCCATGTGGGATCCGCATAATACCATTCACCGTCGGATTGGACCAGGTCCCAGGCATGGGCTTCCCCGTTCTTCACTTCGCCGGTAACCAGCACTGCCGGAATATCCACGCGGCTGCAGAGGAGCTGGAATGCCTTTGCATAGCCCTGGCAGACGGATTCTCCATAGAGGAAAACGGAGCAGACGGTCTGGTTTTCCGGGGAATCCAGTCTGTAATCCGTATGTTCTATCATGTAATCGTAGATGTACTTGATTTTCTGATAGTCATCCATTCCGCTATGTATGCCGGAAAGCGCGGTTTCTATGTAGGCTTCTATTCCTTTTTTTCTTTGTTCGGCTTCCGCCTGCGTCAGGGTGTAGCGGGCGGTAAATGTGATCTTATGGATTTCCTCTCCCAGGGTGTGTTTGGTATAAGTATACCCATCCACGTAAAAAATTTCGGGATGATCCGCTAAAACACTGTTGAAAACCGGCTCCAGCAGTTCAGGCTTTAATGTGGTAAGCTCCGTTTCCTGAGAGAAGCCTGTGATGGACTGCAGCATCTGGAGATAGAGGGATTTTTCTTCTTCGTCCAGAAGGCTGTAGGCATAGCCGGTTTCAGCGGGCTGCGCAGGCCGCACCCCCTCGGCAGTCCGGTCGGTTCCGTTTTCCTGCGTTCCCTGGGGCTCAGGTTCTGCGGTTTCCTGCATTGTTCCGGCGTTTTGTCCGCCGGATGCGCCGTCCGGCCGGGATTCCTGAAGGGAGAGGGTTTCCCCGTCCTGTCCGGCTATCTGTGTTTCCTGCTGCGCTTTTCTGAGGGACGCAAGGTCCGGAAGCCGGCCCTCCCATGCCCAATAGGCTGTCAGAAGAATCAGAAGAACCAGAATGACTACTACGGTTTTGGAAAATTTCTTCATACTGCATGACTCCTGTCCATTGTGGCCGTTTTGGCTGTTGTCACTTTCCCGTTCCGCCCTTTTTTGGCGTTTTGTCGTGCCGTAGTCCTTTTTATAGCAGAATTGCCCAGGCTGTCTTAAGCCGTTGCTTTTTTATCAGTTGCGGCCGAATTCGGTTAAAATCAGGCCTTTATTTCTGTCTAATGTCATCCCTACGCTCCATTCATTTACGAAAAGGAGCAGCGGGTTGCCTCTCATATCCTTAACCTTCTTCATGTCGGAGGTTCCGGTCAGCTTGTCCAAATCGATTTCGTCCTTATTTTCTATCCAGCGGATATATTCATAGGGAAGGGGTTCCAGCCTGATTTCCACATTATATTCATTGTTGAGCCGGTATTTAAGCACATCGAACTGCAGGACGCCTACCACGCCTACAATAATCTCTTCCATACCGGTATTGTATTCCTGAAAAATCTGGATGGCGCCTTCCTGGGCGATCTGGTTAATTCCCTTCACGAACTGCTTCCGCTTCATGGTATCCACCTGGCGCACCCTGGCAAAATGCTCTGGCGCAAAGGTAGGAATGCCTTCGTAGGCAAAGCTTTCCTTCGGCATGCAGAGGGTATCCCCGATGGAAAAAATACCGGGGTCAAATACGCCGATAATATCGCCGGCATAGGCTTCCTCCAGGATTTTCCGTTCGCTGGCCATGATCTGCTGGGGCTGGGAAAGGCGCATTATCTTCCCGCCCTGCACATGCTTTACTTCCATGCTGGCCTCGAACTTGCCGGAGCATATACGCATGAACGCGATTCTGTCACGGTGGGCTTTATTCATATTGGCCTGGATTTTAAATACAAAGGCGGAAAAATTATTTTCCACAGGATCGATAAGTCCCGTATCCGCCCTTCTGGGGAGAGGGGTGGTGGTCATTTCCAGGAAATGCTGCAAAAAGATTTCCACACCGAAGTTGGTCAGGGCTGATCCGAAAAATACGGGGGTCAGTTCCCCCTTCTGTACTTCTTCCAAATCAAATTCCGCGCTGGCGCCGTCAAGAAGCTCGATTTCCTCTAACAGCTTGTCCATTGCTTCCTGACCGATGCAGTCGCGGAGCCTGTCTTCCTCCTCCAGAGGAATTTCCATGGCTTCGCCTTCCCTGGTTCCTTTTTCCGTATCGGAATAGATGATCACACAGCGTTTATCCCGGTCGAAAATTCCTTTGAAGCCTTTTCCTGATCCAATCGGCCAGTTTTTGGGGCAGGTTGCAATGCCCAGCTCTTTTTCGATTTCATCCAGAAGATCAAAGGTATCATTGGCATCCCGGTCCATTTTGTTGATAAATGTGAAGATGGGGATTTTACGCATGACGCAGACCTTAAAAAGCTTTCTTGTCTGTGCCTCAACACCCTTGGAGCCGTCAATTACCATGACGGCGGAATCCGCAGCCATCAGGGTACGGTAGGTGTCCTCGGAGAAATCCTGGTGTCCGGGGGTATCAAGAATATTGATGCAGTATCCGTCATATTCAAACTGTAATACGGAGGAGGTGACGGAAATACCTCTCTCCTTTTCTATTTCCATCCAGTCGGAAACAGCGTGTCTGGCGGTTGCCTTGCCTTTTACGCTTCCGGCCAGGTTAATGGCTCCTCCGTAGAGCAGGAATTTTTCGGTCAGGGTCGTTTTTCCGGCATCGGGATGGGATATAATTGCAAAAGTCCTTCTTCTGTTGATTTCCTGTGTCAGGTTGCTCACTTTTTTCTTTCCTCCAAAACGTTATGTTAAGCCGGAAATCCCGGCATTATTTATGCGGTATATCATTCCTCCATGGCAAGTCGGAACAGGCATGCTGGCAGCGGGAATGAATTTCAGACATGCGCTAGTGGGGAAGCATGCTTTTTGCTTCAAATTCGGGGGTGATTCCGAAATAATCAAGAACCGTGGCGCCGATGTCCGCGAAGGTGCTTCTGGTTCCCAGGTTGCGGGGCGCAATCCTCTTTCCATATAAAAGGAAGGGAGTGTATTCCCTGGAATGGTCTGTGGAGACGGTATAGCCGGGGTCGCAGCCGTGGTCGGCTGTGATCATGAGCAGATCGTCCTCCTGCATTTTGCCGAGGATTTCGGGAAGGCGCTCATCAAAATAGGTGAGGGCTCTGGCGTAGCCGTCAATGTCGTTGCGGTGGCCGTAAAGCATGTCATAGTCAACCAGGTTGATAAAGCAGAGGCCTTCAAACTCTTTGTCCATATAGGCAAGGGTTTTGTTGATGCCGTCTTCGTTTCCCTGGGTGTAGGTATATTCGGTAAGGCCTTTTCCTGCAAAAATGTCGTGTATTTTGCCAACGCCGATGACGTCTTTGCCGTTGTCCCTGAGCTGATCCAGCATATCCACGGACGGCGGCTCTATTGAAAAGTCATGGCGGCCTGTGGTTCTGGTATAGCTGCCGCTGTTTCCGGTAAAGGGGCGGGCGATGACACGGCCCACACCATGTTCCCCGGTGAGGATCTGGCGGGCAATGCGGCAGTATTCGTAGAGGGTCTCGGGAGGGACAATGTCTTCATGGGCCGCTATCTGGAACACGCTGTCGGCTGAGGTGTAGACAATGAGCTTCCCGGTCCTGACGTGTTCGTCTCCGTAATCCCGGATTACGTCAGTTCCTGAGTAGGGCTTATTGCAGAGGATACCGCGGCCGGTACGGCGGGTGAATTCATCAAGAAGCTCTGCGGGAAAACCGTCAGGGTAGGTGGGAAGGGGACGGCCTGAATAGATGCCTGCGATTTCCCAGTGGCCGATGGTGGTGTCTTTGCCTTTGGAGGCTTCCTGCATGCGGGCTACTGTGGCAAGGGGGGCATCTGTGCCTGAATGCCAGTCGATTCCTTCTATATTAAAGAGTCCCAGCTTTTCCATGTTGGGCATATGAAAAAAGGGGCTGGAGGCGGCGCTTTTGAGCGTGTTGGTGCCGGCGTCGCCGTATTCGGGGGCGTCGGGTTCTGCGCCGATGCCTACGCTGTCAAGGACGAAAAGGAAGATTCTTTTCATGGGGGTGGGCTCCTTTCAAAAAAGATGTAAGGGATAAGGGATAAGGGCGGGGGATCGG
>NZ_KE992691.1:0-18785 GCF_000466465.2 Clostridium sp. KLE 1755 | reverse complement strand
GGCGTTCTCCTTCTCTCCCGCCCCCAGGAAAAAAGCCACCGCCGCATTGATGCCCACGCCGAACCCGACGCTGATGGACACCACCAGCGTCTGAAGCGGATAAACAAGAGAAACCGCCGTCAGCGCATCCTCCCCGATTCTGGCCACAAACATACTGTCAATAATATTATAAAGGGAATTGATCAGCATGGACAGCATCATCGGCAGGGACATGGACAATACCAACGGAAAAATAGGTTTTGTTTTCATAAAATCCTGATTCATTAATTAACATACTCCTTCCGCAGCCGCATCTTTTTTGGCCGCATCTGTCTTTTATCATTTATTTCCGCGTGCAACGAACCAGGCGCCATGCCTGCATGGGCATTTAGCGGCTGCTGCGAGGGCCGGATGCCCCGTTGCCTGCAGCGGGATATTTGCCTATCCTCCGGCAGGGCCGCCGCAAATCCGTCAGGACTGCGCCGCAGAAAAAAAAGACCATAAATCTCACTGTTTGGAATCAGAAACAGGAAAATTTATAGTCTCTTACCGGACACCTTATCTTATCAGAAAAAATCTCCCACCGCAATGGGTTAATCCATAAATACCCTATAACCATGGCGTGAACTGTTACAACACCGCACTTCATCCGGCCGGCAGGGGAATCTTAACCTCTGACCGCTGTTTTTCAGCCGTTATACGCAAAGCCTCCGTTATGGGTTTCCTTGGCGCTGTACAGCGCAGTATCCGCAGCTTTGGCCAGCGCCGCATAGGAATCCCCCCTTTTGGCAACCACCGCTCCTGCTGAAATCGTAATGGAAGGCATATTCCGCCTCTTTGCCTCTTTGGCAATGGAATGGTTAATATCCCCGATAATTCCTCTGGCAACCGTATAATCAGCGGTATTGGACACAAAAATTGCAAATTCATCGCCATGCAGACGGGAAGCAAGATCGACGGTACGGATACGGCCGATAATCATCTGGGCTGTGAGCTTAATCACCTCATCCCCCATACTATGGCCATACCGATCATTGATATGCTTAAAATGATCACCGTCAATCATTATCAAAATCCCACGTTCCTCATCCTCCATCTGCTCCAGACAGCTCTCCATCTGGGAACGGAAGGATTTGAAATTCATGAGGCCCGTAAGGTCATCGATGGCCGCCGCCTTCTGCGCGGCGTTCAAAGCAAGCTCCAGGCGTTTCTGTGTCTGCCCCAGTTCAATATATGCGCTCTTCAGTTCACGGTTCTTCATTTCCCTGCTGATCCGGCTGAATACATAAATCAGCAGCAGCTCCAGCAGGAGAAGGGGAACAAGCCAGTATCCCAGCGTAGACGTCAGCATGGACAACACCGGAACCAGCACCAGGAAATGGTAATCCCCCGCCTCCAGCAGCAGTCCGTAATACCTGCCTCCGTTGAGTGGAACGCAGACCGTCTCCGATTCCGCCCCGGCCAGCCTGTCGAATTCAGGCTGAAAGCCCTGGCGGAAGCTGCAGAAGACTTCCGCCGCCCTGAGCTGCTCCTCCGCTTTGGAATACTGTTCCCCATCGGCCGGATCCGCTGCCTCAAGCTCCGCCCGGGCCGCCTCCACCGCGCCGCTGACCGCGTCCATGGACGCTAACAGGCTGCCTCCCAGGTAATCCTCCTTTGTGCTGCCGATTACCGTCCCGTTTTTATCATAAATAAGTATCTCTTCCTTCTTGTATTCCTCCATGGAGGATACCAGACGCTGAATGTCACCCATCTTAATATCATATGCAAAAACAGTCTCGCCGTCCGGCTGAAGCTGAGACAGCGTAGTCAGTATGTAATGATTGGCATAGCTCATATACGGCGGCGTAAATACGATTTCACCTGCGCCTGCCGCCGCGTCCTTGTACCACGGCCGCTCCGTAGCCACATATCCTGTCTCCTCATACTGGGAATACGGCGTATCCCAACTGTAAAGATAACGCCCCTGATAATACATATACAATCCGTCAAAGGTATCCCCTTCAATTTCCAGCATAGTGGAATCAATCCCCTTCAGGAAATCCCAGATACTGTCCGGGTCAGGGCTGCTCTTAATCTCATTGAGCATCATCTCCACAAACAGCCGGAAAGAATGCCGGTAATTCTCCATAACCGATTCAAACTGTGCAGCCGTGTCCTCCGCCCGCTGCTGCATCCGGTTATTTATAACAGCCGCTTCCCTCACGCCGATAATAATAACCGCAGCCAGGTTCACTGCCAGAAAAACAGCGACGGCGCCGTACAGTTTCCTGCCCCGGCTTTTCTTTAGTTGTTCCATGTAAATCCCCCTCAAGCAGCCCGCTATTCATTACATACTTCTATATTTTTAATAATAAGTCTGCATTCATTTATTCTAGCACGTTTATTTGTATAAGTCTATATCGTTTAATGTTTTCCCGGTTTTCCTGCCGCCCTTCTGTATTCCTTCGGCGTCATGCCGAATTCCTTCCTGAACAGCTTATTAAAATAAGAAATATTATGGAATCCGTTTTCCAACGCCGCCTCCATCACCGGCTGATCTGACTGTGCCAGCGCAGCAGCAGCCCGTGACAGCCTGTAATGATTGATATACTCCACACAGGTCATCCCCACAAACCGTTTGAAAAAGCTCATAAAATGTGCCTGGCTGAAATGGCAAACCTCCGCCAGCTCTTCAATGGTCAGCGTTTCCGTATAGTGCTCCTGGATGAATCCCAACACAGCCTTAAGCTTCCGCTCCAGCTCCGAATCACTGGCCGAGCTTTCATTCTTCACCACATATCCATACTGATACAGAAGCCGGAAAAACCGGAACAACTGCTCCTTCATAAAAAGCTCGATCCCCTCCCGCCTTCTCACTTCCCCGCCAGCCTCCTGGCAGCCAGCAAAACGCGTATAATTCTTATCCTCCAGGCATGTCAGCATCTCCTTTATACACCCAAGCAGCGCCTCATGCCCCGGCTCCCCCTCTTTAACCACGGGAATGAACCGGTACTTCCCCTTTTGAAGCGGACTGATATACTTAATCGTACACGCGTCCGGCGTCTGATATCCCAGCATATCCAGGTGAAAAACCAGACTCTCCGAAATCATCTCCTCCCCCCTGAGCGCATGCGCTGAATGCAGCGTATGCGGGGAAATCAACAAAATATCCCCCTTTACCACCCGAAAGGTCTCAAAATTTATATCATAATCAATCTCCCCGTCCGCGATCCACGCCACCTCCGCCTCATCATGCCAATGCAGAGACAAATCCTGATAAGAGAACGGCACAAAACACCGATACCGCTGAATCGGCATCAACACATCCCCATGAGAAGCCTTTTCCTTAAAATCAGTAATTCCCATATCCTTCCTCCCACGCCATCCTTTCTTTTCCCTCCCATTATAATCTCCCCCTCTCCCCCCAGTCAACGCCCATGAGGCACCATTCCACGCCTGCACCATAAAGCACCATTTCCCGCTTCCCCGGCTGCAGTAGCTGAATTCCGGTAAAGCTTCTTTATGAACAGACAGTTTTGATACCGGAGTGCGGGCCTCCTTATGATATCGGGAGTATGAAAAAGAATTTTGGTTCCGAATATCAAAAAAAGGCTGCCGCCTTCACGATTTATCAATCGTTAATGCGACAACCCTCTTGACTCGATATAAATATTCTAATGGTCGGACCAGAAAACGTGGTACAATGGACGATAGAATACTTCTTATTTCTCTTATGCTGCGCAGACGTTAACTGCTCTCAGTTTTCTGCTGTCTCTCGGGTCAGATTCCATATCGAAGGTAACCTTCTGTCCTTCGTTAAGGCTCTTGTAGCCTTCGGAAACGATGGAAGAATAGTGAACGAACACATCCTCACCGTTTGCGTCATTTGTGATAAATCCATATCCTTTTTCTGCGTTGAACCATTTTACTGTACCGTTATTCATTTTCAGTACCTCCATTATAATATTTATACCAATTCAAACCAGCCGAAGCCTTCTGTCCCGCATAATGCGTTTCCAAAAACTATTTTACTGTTAAAAAAACTGACCCATACGGAAAGTCATTAAGAAAAAAGGAATGACTCACAGTACAGGCCAGATCTAAATTCAAATTGATTACTTAGTCATACTAACACGTATATAAAAATATGTCAAACACTTTTTTAAATTTTGATATATTTTTGTGTTTACTTTATTTTACAAAAAAATATGCCGTCCGACAAATTCCCGTTTCTTCCACAGGTACATCCGGACCTGCCGGCAAGGCCTGGTACCATCTGCCTATCCTTCATCTGTCCGTCAGCCTTCTTTATCCTGTGTAAATACTGCCTCAACCACCGACTTCCTGGCGCTTTCCACCGTGACATTGAACACAACGGCCAGCTCGGAAATCAGCATCTTTTCCGCTCTCTGCAGATCCTTTTCATCAGAACAGTTCAGCTTTTTCCCGCCCTGTTTCTTTTTTTCCTGCTCCAGCAGTATGGCCTTCATCAGTTCCAGATACTGGCTGACTTCACAGGATTTCAGAATCTGCCTGTTTTTCTTTTCCCGTTCCTTGTTGTTCGTATCATATTCCGCATCGATCCCGGAAAGCTTTTCCAGATAGCTTCTGGCCTCTGCCTTGGAGATAACAGGTCTCATATATACTTTGTCGTTGTTAATCTTGACGTATATCATGCTGCTGTCATCCCAGACAGACTTCATTGTGTAATACTCCTCCTGCCCTTTGACAAAATCGGGTTTTCCAATGGAAACTATCCTGTACACACCGCCGTTTTCATGCACCACTACATCATTTACCTTATACATTTTACACCTTTTCCTTTACAACTGAAAAAGCTGCAACGGGAACACAGGCAGGTTACCGATGCAGCAGTTATATAGTTATTATATCACACTTTTGCAGAAAAAGCACTCTTTCTTTATTTTCCAAATTCCGTTAATAATTCCGCCAATATTTCAGTTTTTATTGCTATACAGTCTCATCCCGCACAGCATCTGCTATGGTTTCTTTCCGCATGCTCAGAAACGCCAGCAGATAGGCTACGCCCACCGAAGCCATTACAAGCCCTGCATTCAGAAGGATTTTGCCGTATGGCAGAACAGGAAGGCAGCTCTTCCAGGATAAATCCGTCACCCCAAGCAGGTAAATAATAATAACCAAAAGTACCGGCAGGCCGGTAAGTACGGGAGCGGCCGCTGTCCGAAGCCCTTCCAGAAGCAGCATTTTCCTTAACTGCGCTTCGTCCATTCCCGCGGAACGCAGGACGGCAAATTCCCGCCTTCGCTGCTGCAGGGATACGCTCGCCGCGGAAAGGGCATTGAAAATCCCTATCAGGGAAAGAAGCGCCCCTGTCAGGTTTACCACAGCCTCCATCGCCCTGCCCGACACCTCGTTTTCCTGCCGCTCTTCCTCCCTGCTTCGGATTGTAAAATCCTCTTCCGCCAGATAGCGGCTGCTGATTTCCCTTATTTTTTCCGTAACCGCAATGTCCTTTTCCACAGAGGTAAGCCCCACGCCGCAGATTTGATAATAGCTTTCCGCTGTCTCCGGGCGGAACCCGGCCACGATTTCCCGATAGGTTTCTATGGGCACGTAAAGCTGGATGCTGTAGTCCGAATTGTATTCATCCAGCACAGGCCTTTTATCCGACCGTTCCCCAATCTCCACCCGGAAGCTGTAATCCGTTTCGTCCGAATCACGCAGCTTTTCTTCCAAAGTCAGCACATCTCCCGCCTCCAGGGAAAGCATCCTGTACTCTTCCTGCTCTTTTTCCGAATTATTGGCAATCCCGGGATAGCGTGATACGTTGCCCACCAGAATGGCTCTGGGAACCTCCGTGTTATTATATGCCTCCGGATCACTCCCCAGCGCACGGCAGTAGTCGTCAAAAAAGGAAGCCTCCAGCCCCAGGATATCCGCCCGTATCCGGTATCTGCCATCCCTTTCCAGAACGCTGTAATGATCCGAATCCACGTCGGCGAAACCGCCGTTTGCCGCAAATTCTTCCGTTTCCACGGACGGCTCCGCCCAGTAGGACACTCTGGTGCGGTAAAACCAGGTTCCCTCCTCAAGCCCCGGCAGGGAAAAAATCTCTTGAAGCATTTCCGGATCCGGCTCCGAAGCCATCTGCCAGCGCATTAAAATATTGTAATGCCTGGCCGCCGCATTGCGTTCGGTCACCAGATTATTCAGCGTAAGAAGACAGAAAAATCCCGATACCAGTACAAAGCACATGGTCAGCGCCGCCAGCCCTGCACGGAAGGAGCGTCGGTTCGCTTTCCTAGAGGCTTGGGCCATCACACCTTCCACACCGAACAGCCCCAGACGGACGCGGCTTTTGCGGCGCTTCAGACAGCGCTTCTTCCCTCCCGCCGCATCCTCCTGCATCCGTATGGCATCCACCGGTGAAAGCTCAGCCATCTTTTTCGCAGGCAGGGAAGCGGATACCAGTACGGTAAGAAAGGAAACAAACGCCGCGGTCAGGGCAATTCCCCAGGAAAAACGAAGCGTGAACGGAAAATAAATAAGGTCTCCCAGAATTCCGGTATAAATGCGCACCATGAGGGCTGTAAAAAGCTGTCCCAGGCCGATTCCCGCAGCAATGGGAAGCAGTGACACCCCGATCCCTTCCAGCAGCACGGACGCCCGGATCTGTCCCGGCGTCGCTCCTACAGACCGGAACATGCCAAGCTGCCTGATTCTTGATCTGGCCGACATGGCGAAGGCGCTGTGTATAATGAGCACAAAGGCGGCCGCCGCCAGCAATACAAGCGTGGCATAAAAGAAAAGATTCGCGTAATTTGACAAATACCCCGGTGAAAAATTCTCCATGGGCGGAAATACGCCGCCCAACGCCAGAAGCCTGCTGTGATAGCGGAAATGGTTTTCATAATTTCCATATTCATTTTTCTCAAATCCCAGCTGTTCCATCAGAGGCGGCATTACCTTGTAGGTATCCCGGATATTTTTCATGGTAACATAAACCACCAGTTCATCCGTATCGTTAAGCGCTTCGTGTTCCAGGAAGCCCATGGCATAATAGCCCGGCGTGGTGGTGGGCGTGGTCATATCCAGCTTTCCCACAACGGTAAGCGTCACTTTTTCCTCCGGCAGGAACTGTTCTCCCTCCATCCTTGCCCCTGCATCCCACAGTTCTCCGCCTGCCATGCGGTGCCCCGCTGTCAGCGTGAAGCTGTCTCCCAGCCGGAAGCCGGGATTATTGTCAAAAAAAGATTTGGATACAACGATCTCACCGGGCTTTTCCGGCGCCCTGCCCTCCGTGATTGCGTTTTTTTCTCCCATCAGTGACCAGTAGTTCTCATCCGCATCCCGGAGGAGCAGGTAGGGAAGCCGGCTTTCCTCCGGCAGCTGTACAGACATGAATGGCCCTTTAATCATTATCTTATCGATTTGCAGATTATTCTCAATAATCTCCAGCCCCTCTTTGGTAAGCTGCCCGCCCACCTCCGCATGCCAGCCGCCGCTTTCATATCGCTCAATGTCAGCCTGCCAGGCGATGTTGTTATAAAATATACTGCAGAGGGAAAACAGCAGGGTGGATGCAATGAGAACTGCCGCCATGGATGCAAAGGTGGTCTTTTTGTTGTTTTTCAGGTTCCGGAATGTGTATTGCAGAAGGACCTTCATAATGCGTTTCCCCCTTCCGCAGACCTGCCGGGAGCATTTTTCCGATCGGAAACGGCTTTTCCATCAGGGATATTCTTGCTATCGGAACAGCTTTTCGGGCCGGGGCTATTCTTCCCCTGGGATACAATTTTTCCATCTTCAATCAGGATAATCCGATCCGCCTCCAGCGCGATTTTCTCATCGTGGGTAATCAGGACCACCGTCTGATGATAGCGTTTGTTGGACAGCTTCAGAAGCGCCATGATTTCTCCCGAATTCTTCCGGTCAAGGTTTCCGGTGGGTTCATCCGCCAGAAGCACGGCGGGCCGGTAAATCAACGCCCTGCCTATGGCGGCGCGCTGCTGCTGGCCGCCGGACAGCTGCGCGGGCAGATGGTGGAGGCGGTCGGTAAGCCCCAGCGTATCCGCAAGCTCACGGAAGCTTTCCTCATCCGGCTTCTGCCCGTCCAGCAGTACCGGCAGCAAAATATTCTGCCGCACATCCAGGGTTGGTATCAGGTTGTAAAACTGGTAAATCAATCCCACCTTACGCCTCCTGAACACTGAAAGCTGTTTTTCCGACAAAGTGGAAATATCCGTATCTTCTATTTTAATCGTTCCTGAGGTAGGGCGGTCCACACCGCCCAGCATGTGCAGAAGCGTGGACTTTCCGGAGCCGGACGCTCCCACCACCGCCACAAACGCTCCCTTCTCCACCGCCAGATCCACACCATCCAGCGCTGTTACCGTTGTCTGTCCCATTTTATAGGTTTTCGTCACATTTTCACACTGCAGAATGTTCATAATCTCCTCCTTTTCGCAGATAACTGTCCTTTTTTCCTGTCTGCTTCCGCATTGTAAAGGAGCTGTGTGACAATCCGGTGACAAATCCATATTTTCCTGCCGGGAACCGCAAAAAAGATAGGAATGCATCATGTTCTTATTTTACAAATCCCGGGCGGAGTTTTCACCGTCGCTGTAAAAATCAATGACAAATCTGGCGCCGCCGTTTTTCCTGTTTTCCGCACGGATTTCCCCGTTCTGGCTTTCAATCAGGGATTTTGCCATGGACAGCCCCACGCCCACGTTTTCCCGGCCAGACTTGCGCCCCTGGTAAAAACGTTCAAAGATCCTTTTGCATTCTTCCGGGCTAAGTCCCGGCCCTTCATCCTCTATTTCAATGCGGGTATAAATAAAATTCTGCTGCGCACGGATAAAAATGCATCCTCCCTCCGGCGAATGCTCGCTGCAGTTTTTCAGGATATTAGCCAGGGCTTCCGCCGTCCAGCCCAGATCGCAGGAAAGCTGCAGCCCCTCTGCGCCTTCCATGAGGATTTTCTGTTTCCTGTGATCCGCCAGAGAACGCACCGCTTCTGCCGCACTGGTCAAAAGCTCCTGCAAATCCACCGTTTTTTTCTCCAGCACAAGCACGCCCGCGTCCAGCCGCGACAGGGTGAGCAGGGCGGAAACCAGCCCCCTGATATGCTCTGTCTGTTGTTCCATCCTCTCAAGCAGCTGTCTTCCTTCTTCCCCCTCCACCTGCTCCTCCAAAAGCTCCTGAAGCAGGGAAATGCTGGTGAGCGGCGTTTTCAGCTGATGGGAAATATCCGTCAGGTTTTCCGAAAGCTTCTGTCTGCCTTCCGCCGCTTCCTCCCTGCTTTCCCGCAGTTTTATCACGGTCTTATAAATCTCATCCTGCAGACGGGAATATTCATCCTCTGCGGAACTGATTCCCATATCGTATTCTCCGCGGTTGATTCGTGCCAGGTAACCGGAAAGTTCTCCGATCCGCCGCTCTCTCCTCTTTTTATCCCACCAGTAACAGAAAAAACCGGCAGCACCAAGCAGAAGGAAGCAAAAAGAAAGGCGGACGGCCAGGCCGGCAAAATCATGAAATGCAAACAGGCCGGCTTCATATCCATAACGTTTCAGAAGTCCGGCTCCCGCCGCTTCCTGTTCCGGCAGCCCGCTTTTAAGGGCCTGCATCATTTTTCCTGCGCTTTCAGGCGCTGCCGACATCAGCAGAGACGCCCTGGTATAAAAAGCGGCCTCACTCCGCCGGATCGCCCAAAGGCAGATTACGGAGCAGGCCAGCATACAACCGCCCATCCACACAATCAGGGCGGAAATTCCCGCACTTTTCCTATTCATTTTCATCCCTCCTGCTTATCGCAGGCTTGCCTGCGGTACTGCGCCAGTCAGTCGTTTGAAAGGGACTTTCAAACCTGTCCTCCGCTTTATAGCCAATCCCTCTCACCGTCCGTATGATTCGCTGCGGATCCCCGCCCAGCTTTTCCCGAAGCCTTTTGATCAGCACCGTAAGCGTGTTGCTGTTGACAAAATCTCCGTCGATATCCCACAGACGTTCCAGCAGGAGGGTGCGCGTCAGCGTCCTGTTTTTATTCTCCAGCAATATTTCCAGAAGACGATACTCCCCTGCGGTAAGCACCGTTTCCTTCCCGCCCACGCTCACCAGGGTTCTTTTTTTATCCAGAACCACGTCCCCGCATGTCAGAAGCTGTGTTTCCTCCCGGCCGGGCTCTTCTTCCTTTTCCACGGCTCTGCGCAGGGCGGCCCGGATTCTGGAAAGCAGGATGCCCAGTTTAAACGGCTTTGTCACATAATCATCCGCCCCGGCATCCAGTCCTTTTATGATATCCGCCTCATCATCCCTGGCAGTCAGTATAATGACGGGCGGGCCGCCTGCTTCCCTGAAGGCCTTCAGAAGCGTCAGCCCTTCGCCGTCAGGAAGCCCCAAATCAAGCAGGACGAGATCCACCGGATTTTGGATAAAGCGTTTTGCCTCCTCCAGGCTTCCTGCGGCGCTTACCTCATAACCGTTTCTGCCAAGCGCAGAACGCAGCGCAAATAATATGGTTTCATCATCTTCCACTATGAGTATCCGGCTCAATTTCTGTTCCATCCTTTTTATCAGTTTATCTCCGCGACCGGCTCCGCTTCTGCCTGCCGGCCGGATGCTTCAGCCCCCCTTCAGCAGGCAGGCCGGCTCAGCCTCCTCCCAGCGTCTCCACCGCCTGTTCGAACTCCGGCAAATGGTCCGTCAGCATTTCATCACCAATATAATAAGCAAAGATTACCTGGTTTCCTTTTCTGGCAAAAAGATAATGCAGCCCCCTGTCATGGATGACCAGTTCGTCAAAATAGCTGCTTTCCACCTTTTCCGGCACCCAGCCTTTATACCAGTGCATATAGTATCTTCCCAGCTCCTTAAAAAAAGCGCTGGCCAGCTTTGGCGTAAGCGTCTGATAGTACTCAAGCTTCAGCGTGCTTTCCCTGCTGTTTCTCCCTTCCTTCCATTTCCCGTACTGCATCACCTCCGCCTGCACGGGCGCAAGGAGGGAACCTGTTACAAGGGAATAGCTGTCCTGATTCTTTCCCTTATAAGTATATACCCGGTATTCCAGTTCTTCATTCTGCTGGATTTTATTCAATGGAATGAGGGCGGGCGACAGCGTTTTCCAGGCAGGATGTTTTTTTAAAAAGGATGCTGTCCGGAAATCCCCTTCCTTCCAGCCGTCTTCTTCATATGCCGCGGCATTTCCCGTCAGCACCATTTTTTTCCGGCTCACCGCCGCATTGATTCCGCCCAACAGCCCGAATACCGTACAGACTGCAAAAAACGTCAGCATAACCCGGTATAATATGTCGGCTGCTTTTGCCCGTCCTGCCGTAATTTCCCCGGTTTCTTTGTTATCCTGGGCTTTTATTTCCCCGCCGCCCCGCAGTTCTTTCTTAAACCTGATTTCCATTTCCCGCAGCAGCCGCTGCACCAGCCTGGCCTCCTGCCAGCTGCTAGCCTGTGACAGGCCGCACAATCCCATCCCCAGAAAAACCACCCAGCAGTATCCCTTCACCGCCAGTAAAAGCATTCCATACCCCATCAGATAACTGGAAGCCACCAGCCAGATCAACCAGAAAATAAAGGGGGTAAAAAGTCCCCAGGCGCTTCCCTTCAGCTTCCTCAAAAGCTTCTCATAAATACTTTGCCCCTTCAGCTCCTGAATCCGTTCGCACTGCCCCCTGCTGCCGCGCAGCACAAGAACCATCCGCCTCAGCTGCGTTACATATTCCCAGCCGAATTTTTTATATTCTCCGCCCTGCTCCGCCGGTCCCTTCATATCATCCGGGTCCATGGGGACAAGCATATACGCAGCCTCCTCCGGCTCCCCTTTTATAAAAACAGCCCATTTTCTTCCAAGAGACTGAAGAAACAGCCCCTCTGCCGCCTTTTCCTCAAGCCATCCTTCGGCCTTTTCCGGCAGGTAAAAATCTTCCGGTAATCTGAAACGAACCTTTTGCTTTTTATCCATTTTTACCTCCTGCACATCACAGGCCTGCCCGCGATACTGCATTAATCCGCAGTTTTAACAGAGCCTTCAAACCTGTCTTCTGCCTTCTGTGACCCTTTTTATTATACTCTCTTACCTGTTATCGGAACAAGCCGGAGGGAATATCCTTTTCTTATTTTTTTATTAAATCCCAAACAGGCCGCCTTTTTACCGAAAAAAAGGAACCGTTCCCAGGCTGAATCCGGCCCGGAACGGTTCCCTGTTCTGTTATACTGCAACGTATTATGAAAGTGCTGATTCGGATGTACGGCCGAAAAAATTATTCAGCTGCGCTGCTACTTTCCGTTTCTTCAGCAGAAGCGTTCCCCACAGCAGTTTCAGTTGCTGCTTCCGTACCTGTTTCCACAGCTTCCGTGGTGCTCTCTTCGATGGTCAGATAAGCCAGTTTGCCTGCCACATCCGTCACTTCGTATTTTTCAGTAAGGGCTTTTACATATTCCCCTGCCTTCTGGTTGGAAAGCGTGCTGGAAATAGACTGGCTTGTGGCATCCGCATCGTTGGTTCTCTTAATGAACTGCGCCACATAATATCTGTGGTTTGTTTCATCGGGAAGGATGGTCAGATCGCCTTCCTTGCGGCTTTCATCAAACAGCCATGCTGAAATGGCCGCCGGTGATCCGGCATAGGAACCGCCTTCCGTCAGGCTGCCTTCCTTATCCGCGCCGCCGTAATTCTCCTTCTGTTCCTCTGATGCATTTTCCACACAGAGAGTCTCAAAATCTTCTCCGGCCTTTACCTTTTCTTCCATGGCCTGTGCGCTCTTCTTCAGCTCGTCCATGGCTTTTGTAATATCTTCTTCCGTGGCATCCTCGGCCAGCTGCGTTGTGAATGCAAAGCTTCTGTAATCCACTTTATCATAGCTGTTCTTGTTGGCCTCGTAGTATTCCTGAATTTCTTCATCACCAGGCTTGTTGATTTCCGTCAGGTGCTCATAGTAAGCATTTGCAAGCATATTTTCCTTCACGTAGGGCAGGATCCTGTCCTTGGTCGCATAGTCGCCGTACATATTGCTGTAAAGCTCGGATGCGCTCACGGATTCGGTTTCCGCCTGTGCCGCAAATTCGGTTTCAAAGGCTGCCATATCCTGCGTATCATCATAGGTAAAGCCCTGTGCTGCGGCATCGTCAACAATGGCCTTCACCTGTGTCAGCTGGCTTACCGCCATCTGATCAAAATAATCCTTCCAGGTCATGTTGTCGGTATACTGCTGCTGGGCAAAATCCTTTGAGGTATCCAGTCCCATATAGGGCAGATAGGAGCCATACATGGAAAGATAGCTGTTTACCGCATTGTTGTAGTAGTAATCGTATTCTACCTTAGTGATTTCATGATCGCCAATTTTCACATAGGTGTTGTGGACCGCTGCATATTTCGTATATGCGGACATTCCTATGGATATTACAACCGCCGCAGCGATTGCCGCGATTATAATAATGCTTCCTATTTTAAAACGCTTCAGCGATTTGAGTTCTTTTTCCTCCTCAATCCTTCTCTTTTCCATTTTCCGGTCATATTTTGTCATGACCTTTTCGCTTTTTTCTTCCGTCTTCTTATTATTAGACATGGTAAGCTTCCCTCCTTTTATCTCTGTCAGGTATTATACCTGATAAATGTGAAACAAGCGTGAACTTTTTGCATAAATCCAGCTGTTTTTCTCTGAAAATCTGCACAACGGCACACCTTTTTCGCATTACTGCTGCCGTTAAAGTCCTGTAATTCCCGGCAGACAGCACTATTCACAGTATAATACACTCTCCTTCCGGCTTCAACAAAAATTGTTAATTTTGAGGGGGAATTTTGTTATAGGTGGATGAGTTTGTCCGGATGTTTGGAAGTGCAGCGGCCAGAGGGGGACCGAGGAGGCAGATGTTCCTGGCAGGGCACGTTCTCACTCGGTTAAAAACGCAGCAGTACTAGCGTTGTAAAAGACACAACGCAAGGACTGGCGTTTTTATACGACCCTGCCAGGAACATCTGCCTCTCCGGTCCCCCTCTGGCCGCTGCACTTCCAAACATCCGGACAAACCGGCAGGCTATGACAAAAGCTTAAAATTATTTTATGGGTTGTGAAGTTATTTAAGCATTGATGAGGAGGGATATCAGGGTTTCATGTTATCCTGCTGGAGGCAGTTTTTAAGGGTTTGCAGGGTATCGGAAAAACAGATGCCATGGCGCAGGAGTTTTTCCTGGTCCATGCGCAGGTTTCTGGGTCTGGCGGCAAAGGCTTCTTCATTTGGGACAAGGAGCGTTTCGTCGGTGCCCTGGAAGCTGAGAAGCTCGCGGACAATGTGGTAAGTGCTCAGGTCATTGGGGCTTCCGAAATTGTAGATTCCGGGAGGGAGGGTGAGTGCGGTTTCCAGATGGCGTATCATTTCCCCCACGTAGGTAATGCTGCGATAGTCGTGGATGGGGTAGGTGATGCGGCGTTTTTCACTGACAGCCTGTCTTACACTGGTGATAAGGGTGTCGTGTTCCCGGGGGCTAAGCTTTTTATTGTCAAACATCCAGCTCATGCGAAGCGCCACGGTATCGGGCTGGGCAGTAAGGCATCTTTGTTCGGCCTCCTGCTTTTGTTTTCCGTAAATGCGGCAGGGGGTGAGGAGTTCGTCCTCTCGGTGCGGTTCCTGTACGTCATTTCCGAAGTATACCTGATCCGAACTGAAAAAAATCATCCTCGCTCCAGTTTCCCGGCAGGCCAGGGCTATGTTTTCCGCGCCGGTTACGTTTACCAGATACGAGTGTCCGGGATCTTTGTCACATGCACCTACGTCAGAAACAGCGCCGCAGTGTATGACAATTTGTGGCCGGACTTGTCCGATAACTCGCAGGCATTCTTCTTTGTTGGTAAAATCAAGCTGTGCACGCCCTGTTCCTGTGATTTCATGCCTGTCTTTCCAGGCGGCAATAATTCTTGCGGCGGCAAAACCGCCTGCTCCTGTTATAAGTATTTTCATGTTTTCCGCTCCTTTTCCCCCGCACTGCAGGCTGCAAAATCAGGAAAAGCAGAAGTCCCTCTTCTGCCCCCTGATATGCCGTATCTTTTTTCAGTATATCTTCCTGTTTTCTTCTGTCTTTCAGTTTATCCCTTCAGCTTGGAAAATGCCAGAACAATAAATAAGACGCCGCTCAGCCAGGACAGATTCCAGCTGAGGCGGGAAGCGATTTTCCGGCCGAGCAGCTGCCCCAGCCCCATGGCGGCCACGCCGATTAAAAATGCCGCCAGCATGGTTGGGAGAATATGAATCTTCAGGAAGGCGGCAAAGGTTCCGGCTACCAGGCTGTCAATTGACATGGCAAATGCCAGAAATACCGTTTCTTTCATGGAAAGCGTCTGGGAATGATCGCTGTCCGCCGCTGTGGGGTTCCCATAAATACTGATAATGAACTGCAGCTGGGAAAAAGAAAAATGTATATCCTTGCGCACTTCATAATGATGGTTGATGTAATTTTTAATCAAAGAATCCGCCAGCCTGATTGCACCCAGGATGAAAAGGCTGGTGAAGCATATAGCCTTGGTCAGGTTTTCCGGCACCACCGCCGTCAGTGCCGTCCCAAAACATAATGCAGCGCCCAGGCAGGCGCTGCATATACCGTTCATGACACCCGTTTCCTTCCAGTTAATGCTTATCCCGTCAGCTCCATAAGCAATACTGGCTACAAACTCATCCATACAGAGAGCCAGACATAATACTAAAATCTGAAGCATAGTGATTTCTCTTTTTATTTTAGTATATTCTTTCTGCTTATTTTTGACATACTTTTGCAGGAAAGGGCATATAAGGGAAAGCAGCATGCATATCAGTTTTCCTGAAGGATTTCTCTTTTTCCTGCTGAAAGCAGTTTTTTCATAAACAGCAAATCAGCCGCGTCAGGATTATCAAATCTAAAGGTTGTGGTGCAGATATTATCAAATTCTTTTCCAAATATTATTTTTTTCCTGCCGCCGCTGCAGGAACCACAGTCTTGGCAGACATCCGCATGTTCCCAGGCTGTTTCTTGCAGTTCTTTTTCTATCGGGAAATTTTCCAGCCAATTTGAACTGCAGTCATCTGACCAAACCGTCCAAAAATTATCTTTCTCATCAGGATCTTTTATTGCGATAAAACACATATACTTATTTTGAAATTTTATGAGATAGTAAATTTTATTTTTCCAATAAACATTATCCCTGATAAGCTCCATTTCATTTTCACGAAGAAATCTGATAAAATCCAATGCATTTTCCTGATAAGCCACGGGTAAATTATCACTGATAATTTCTTCGATCGATTGTTCAGACATCAGCGTTCTCCCTTTTATATAGTTTATAATCAACAATTATTCATAAAAAAGACTATATTTTATAATTATAGCCTTTTTTATGAATAATTCCCCTCCCGGTCATTTCATTTCTTCCGTGTAAAGACACTCACCGAAGACGGGCACATCCGGTTTTGTTCCATCTCACGGACCAAATCCACATGAAAACCGCTGCTTTCCAGTTCCCGGATATAGCCCTCCCGGCTTCTGGGCCTGCAGGGGATGAAGGGGATGGAGACTTCCTTTCCCTCGTTTTTCCCCCGGGCGCTTCTCATTTTGGGCGTCTGGTAGTCCTCGCCGGTAAGGCGCAGCCATTCCTCAAAGGTTTCCACACGGCCTTCCCATGCATCTGTACGGAAGCTTTCCCGGAAGAAAAGCATGGGAGCGCCCTTTTTCAGGCAGCCGCAGGCATGGCGAAGGTATTTCTCCCGATCCCGGTCGGTTACGAGCATATGAAGCCCCATGACATCCAGTGCCGCATCATAACGGTCATTTGGCATATGTCTGACCATATCCAGGGGAAAAACCCTGGCGTCCGTATACGGGCGCAGCGCATCCCTGGCCCGTTCCACTGCAGCGGGTGCGATGTCCACACCGGTGTATTTAACGCCGAGGCGGGAGAGAATGACGCCGCAGGCGCCTTCCCCGCAGGCAAATTCTATTACCATTTTCCCATGAAGGCTGTAATGCTTTACCCATTCCGCCAGATATACATTCAGCACAGAATCCCCTGTTTCATGCCCCCAATGGTCAATCCCGGCTTCATAAACAGTCTTGTATCTTTCTTCATATGCCAGATAATATTTTTCCTGTTCCATTTCGTTCTCCTGATACACGCAGAGAATTGTCCTCTGGCATCCGTCCATACGCCCATCACCGATTCGTATCGTCCGGATCCATAATTTTCAAACATGCTTTAAGGCAGGATATGTCCGCCCGCCAGATAAATACGATACCATTCCTCTCTGGTAAGCACAATTTCAGATGCTTCACAGATTTCCTTCAGGCGCGAGGTCTTCATGGTTCCAGCAATCAGCTGCATATTGGCCGGATGTCTCAGAATCCAGGCGGAAGCAATGCCCGTGCTGCCCGTGCCATATTTTTCTCCCAGCTCCTCCAGAATCCGGTTCAGTTCAGCGTATTTGGAATTTCCTAAAAATACGCCTTCAAAAAATCCATACTGGAACGGCGACCAGGTCTGAATGGTGATATCCTCAAGACGGCAGAAATCCAGCACGCTTCCGTCCCTGTCGGCCGCGCCCTCCGTCAGCATGTTTACTTCCATGCCGTTTGCCACCATTTGGGAATTGGGAATGCTGAACTGCAGCTGATCTGCGGCAATATCCTGTTTCACATACTTTTTCAGAAGCCGGATCTGGGAAGGCTTATGGTTGGATACCCCGAAATGCCGCACCTTTCCCGAAGACTCCAGCAGATCAAAAGCCTCCGCCACCTCCTCCGGCTCCACAAGGGCGTCCGGCCTGTGCAGGAGCAGAACGTCCAGATATTCTGTCTGAAGACGCTTCAGAATCCCATCCACCGATTCCAGGATATGTTCTTTGGAGCAGTCATACATCACGCCGGGCACAATGCTGCATTTGGACTGGATAAATATCCTGTCCCGCAGCGCCGGGTTCCCATGCAGGTATTTCCCGAACATCTCCTCACATTTTCCCGCCCCGTAGATATCGGCATGGTCAAAAAATACGGCGCCCATATCCACAGCCTCTGCAATATAGTTATCCGCTTCCTTCTGCTCCAAATCCCCCATGCGCATACAGCCAACTGCCACCGCCGGAACCTTCAGGCCGCTTTTTCCCAGATTTATTGTCTTCATTATTGCCCTCCCATCTGAAGCCGCACTATTCCGGCCTCTTTTTTCTTTTTATTCTACTTTACTTTTATGCAAAGTAAAAGCTATTATCTTGTCTTTTTCCTGTCTTATCATGGTGGAAAATTCCCTGATGGAACGAATCCCTCAATGCCACTGCCCGTTCACAGCCGCCTTTCGCCCCCCATTCGGACGGATACAGAGCGTCGTCCGGCCACCATTTTTTATTTTGGGCCTGAAAAAAACAGGCGCCCATTTCCTCTTTTCAGAAAAAACGAACCGCTTGTCCGTATTTATATATGCTTTCGGCTTTCCATACCGCCACTGTTGAATGGATAATAATGATGGATAAAAGGCAGAGTTGGGCATATTCATTTATATTGAAGCACTTGCAGGCAGACATCATGTAAGTGTCCGAGAACACCGCACAGCAATTGATTGGGCAGAAGAGATTAAATATCTTGTAGATGTTATGTATCCAGATAAAGAAAAGTTTATTCTTGTAATGGATAATTTAAACACCCACAGGGCTTCTTCATTGTACAAGGCATTCCCACCCGGGGAAGTACGACGTATCATAAGAAAGCTGGAGATACAATAAACGCCCAAACACAGGAGATGGCTTGATATCACTGAAATAAAACTAAATGTTATGACTCGCCAGTGTGAGACTGTCTATATAACTGTGTATTGTAG
>NZ_KE992690.1:12923-46970 GCF_000466465.2 Clostridium sp. KLE 1755 | reverse complement strand
AGCGTCATCGTACCGAACACGGGCGGCATGAAAGGAATCCAGGCCGCGGCAGCCGCAGGGGTGGTTTCCGGCAGGCCGGAGGATAAGCTGGAGCTTCTCGAGGGCCTGACGGAGGAGCAGCGAGGAGAAATCAGGGACTATCTGCAGACAGCGGATATCCGGATTCAGAAGGCGGGCGGCTGCCGTACCTTTGACCTTACGGTGACTGTGTGGGCCGGAAACCGGGAAGCCCGCGTGCGCATAGCGGATTCCCATACCAATGTGGTGCTGGTGGAAAAAAACGGTGAGATACTGCGGACGGCAGGAACGGATGAGGAAGGTTCCCAGGCGGAGGCAAAATCCTCTCTCAGCATGGAAGGAATCGTGGATTTTGCCCTGACCGCCCGTCTGGATGATGTAAAGCAGGTCCTGGATCGGCAGATAGAATACAATATGGCCATTGCCGAAGAGGGAATGAAGCATTCCTACGGCGCAAACGTGGGAAAGGTGCTGCTTGCGGCCTACGGCGATGATGTGAAAATCCGGGCAAGGGCCAAGGCGGCCGCGGGTTCTGATGCCAGGATGAATGGCTGTGAGCTTCCCGTGGTCATCAATTCCGGAAGCGGCAACCAGGGGATTACCGTATCCGTGCCTGTTATCGAATATGCCAGGGAACTGGGATCGGGAGAAGAGCAGCTTTACCGCGCCCTGCTGATTTCCAATCTGACGGCGATTCATCTGAAGGAAGGCATCGGACGACTTTCCGCCTACTGCGGCGCAGTGAGCGCGGGAACAGGGGCCGGCGCCGGAATCGCTTATCTGCTGGGCGGCGGCTATGAAGAAATCATCCATACGGTGGTCAATACCCTGGCCAATGTATCAGGCATCGTGTGCGACGGCGCCAAGGCATCCTGCGCGGCCAAAATAGCTTCCGCTGTGGACGCCGGTATCCTGGGATACTATATGTACCGGAACGGCCAGGAATTCGTGGACGGCGACGGTATCGTGAAAAAAGGGGTGGAATCCACCATTGCCAATGTTGCCCGCCTGGGTCGTGACGGCATGCGTGACACCGACCGGGAAATCCTGGATATCATGATCGGATAAATAAATTAAAGCCCTGTAAGGGAAGCATATCCAAATTGCAGATATGCTCCCTTACAGGGCTTTTTTTGTCCGGGCGCGGCCGTCTTCCGGGTTACATCCCCGGGGTAGGTCCGGAGCCGGGAAAATAGAAGGGTGGTACCGCACCGGCGTAGCCGCCCGGAAGTACACCGGGCATACCGGGAAGTACGCCGGGAAAAATCATGTCATCCCCGCCGTCATGGGCACGTTCCATTTCCGAGTCTTTGCTGACCGGATTGCAGCCGTCCGGAGACATTTCGGTTTCCGGATTCATATCGGAGGCCTTGCCGTCATCGCCGATCCGGACACGGGAATGTGCTTCATCCATGGTGTGAAGCGCTGTCAGATACCCGTCCGTAAAAGCGGATTCCGGTGTGATGCCGGGGATATTGGCGCTGGGAAAGGATAAGCCGTCGTGATAAGGTCTTTTTTCTTCCTGCATATCTTTCCTCCTTTTTCTCTGGTATAGTTTTGCTGTAACTGTATTGCTGCCTCACAATTACGTTTTGCCTGCGTATATTTGAAAAAACTCCCCGGCGCTCTGCCGTGGTAGCAGAAATGGCTAAAATCCGCCGCTGAAGTTTGTTAATTAGTATTCCTGTAAATGCTTGAAAATATTTAAAAATACGGTACAATATTATTATAAATAAAATTTATAAATTTAGTGAGGGGAAGAATCGTGGCAATTAAATCTAAAGAACTGGCCGGAATGCTTGGCGTTTCCACTGCGACGATGTCACTGGTACTGAATCATAAGCCCGGAATCAGTGATGAACTGCGCAGCTCTCTTCTGGCGAGAATTCAGGAGATGGGATACGGGTATATGATCAAGGAGGAACCGCAGGAGCTGCAGGAAGGAAGCCCGGCTCCTATGAAGAATATCGCTTATCTTGTCATGTCCGATTATCAGGATGAGGGGGATGAGGCGGCTTTTTTCCCTCCCGTTATTGAGGGGGCGGAGAGGGAAGCGAGGCACCTGGGCTATCATTTTTCCATTATCCATATGTATGATGAAAAGGGCAGCCGGCTCCGGGACAGCATAAGAAGGGAAGAATATGCGGGAATGCTCGTATATGCCGACGTGATGAGCCAGGAGTTGAAGAAAGAGCTGGATGCCATGGATATTCCCTATGTGATGCTGGACTGCTATGATCCGTTTGTGAAAGCCAGCTCCGTGACGGTAAACAGCCAGCAGGGCATTTATACCGCTGTGCGCTACCTTCAGGAGAAGGGCCACCGGGAAATCGGCTATGTGGCCACCGGAACTGCGCGCAGCTCGCTGCTGGAGAGACGGCGTTATTTTCATTATGCCATAGAGGATCTGGGACTGCAGCTGAACAGGGAGCATGATATTGTCACAAACTGCCGGGGAGCGAAGGCGCAGGAGTATCTGGAGCTGCTGTGGAAGGGCGGGGTGAAGCCGCCCACAGCGCTGCTTGTGGAAAATGATGTGCTGGCGATTCCCGTATACCGCGCCCTGAAAAGCGCCGGCTACCGGGTGCCGGAGGATGTGTCGGTCATCGGCTTTGACGGGCGGAGCATATGCAGCATCATGGAACCCACGCTTACCACCATGCGGATTCCGCGCAGGCTGCTGGGCAGGAGCCTGATCATGCTGCTTCATAATAAAATCGATATGAAGGCCCGTTCCATGGAGGATATTCCCGTCCGTCTGGAAATCAACGCGGAGCTGGTGGAAATGGAAAGCGTGTGTCCGGTGACATGGAAATAATGGGAAGACCTGCGTCCGGTGCGGCGGCAGGTGAAGCATCATAAAGAAATATATGGGTATGATTTGTAAATTAAATTTAGATAATTTATATTTTATATAAAAATTTATAAAAAATGTTTGACAAATTTATAAATATGTATTATGATATACCTAAGTTGAAAAGTCATCAACCCACAAAATTCGCTGGTGCGGCTTCGGCTGCACCAGCACCCCCCCTTTTTTTTAAGATTTATAAGTAAATACCTCCGGTATTCCATGCCGGGTTTTTGATAGCTGCAGTGTCAGGCATATAATCCATGGAATTCAGATGAAGACGTTTATACCATTGAGTGGTGTAAGCGCCTTTTTTGCTTTGCGGAAAAGTCCGGCATGCTCCTCCTGCAAAAGCTTTTTCCTGCCGCTGTCCATCCATGATGAGAAAATGTGCGGGCTGGACAGTAACGTTTTGTAAAATGGGTAAGAAAAATGACAGTTACCATAATCTTTGGTAAGCTGTCATTTTTACAGGCCGCGCAGAGCCTGATTATGTTTACAGGCAGGCGGCAATTTGGAATCTTTTATACTTAAAAAACGGGACGGTCAATGGCGTAACAGTCCGGCCGCAGGCTGAATTGTTACGCCATTGTTATTTAATTACAGATTTTTTCAAGAGAAGCGGAAAGCTCTGCAAGCCAGGGCGCGTCCACCGCTTCGATTTCCCCTTTGTCACAGGCGGAGGCAATTGCAGGGTCGATGGGCAGCTTGGATACGGAGGCAATTCCGTGTCTTGCGGCGATTTCATCGATATGGCTTTCGCCGAAAATACTGTGTTTGCTCTTGCAGTCGGGGCATTCAAAATAGGACATGTTTTCCACAATGCCAAGAACGGGGATGTTCATCATTTCAGCCATTTTAACAGCCTTTTCAACGATGACGGAAACAAGCTCCTGAGGGGAGGTCACCACGATGATGCCCTTTAAGGGGAGGGACTGGAATACGGTCAGAGGAACGTCGCCGGTTCCGGGAGGCATGTCCACAAACATATAATCCACATTTTCCCAGATAACGTCGGTCCAGAACTGGCTGACTGCACCCGCAATGATGGGGCCGCGCCACAGCACGGGATCCGTATCATTGTCCAGCAGCAGGTTGATGGACATGACATCAATTCCACCGCGGGATTTCACAGGGATAAGCCCCATTTCGTTGGCGTATGCTTTTTCATGGATGCCGAAGGCTTTGGGGATGGAGGGGCCTGTGATATCCGCATCAATGACTGCGGAATGGTATCCCTTCTTCTGCATGGAAGAAGCCAGCAGGGAAGTCACCAGGGATTTTCCCACGCCGCCCTTGCCGCTGACTACGGCGATTACATTTTTGATGCTGGACATTTCGTGAGGGGCCTGAAGCATGCTTTTCGGGTCCCTGTCCTTGCAGGATTCCCCGCAGGACGAACAATCGTGATTGCAGTTTTCACTCATTTTTAATGATTCCTTTCACATGTACTTGTCTATTTTACCATGAGCCTGAGCGGCTTACGATATCGGATGGGAAACCACCATAAAGCTCACAAAGCATAAAGCGTTGTGAGCTTATGAATAGAAGGCTGATTAAGGTATAAGCTTAAGGGACTGTTATAATTCGGTTTTCCACAGGCCGTGCAGATTGCAGTATGCATATACGGCCACGGGCTTAACGCCGGCGGTATGGAAGACTGCTTCGGGAGCTTCGCCGGGAGAGAGTGCCTTACGGCTGCCGCCGTTTTCCAGCTCCAGGTAAATCCATTCAATGTGATGCTCTTCCAGCATGGGGTGAACGGCGCTGCCTACCTGTACTTTTACGGTGTCGCCTTCAACGGTAACGGCAGGAACGTGCTTTTCCAGGCTGGCGTCAACAGTGTTGGCCTTAAGCTCTTCCATGGGTTCTCCGCAGCAGATAACGGGAACGCCCGCATCATGAATCATTTCCACCTGGTTGCCGCAGTGTCTGCAGATAAAAAATTTTACATTACTCATAATTATGTTCTCCCTGTTTCTCCGTTATACAACGGAATCCTTTGGTTATGCCGGCATCGGGCTGTGAATTATTCCGGCGCCGGCCGGGCGGGTCAAATGTCCACGGTATTCAGTCGGTTTGCTTACGCGGCGGCATTTGACCGGCACTGGTTACTTGCTTCTGAGAATCTTTATTCGGGGAATTCTGGCTGCAGCCTTTGCGCCTCCGGCATTCACCGGCGGGGCAGCAGCCGTTTCCGTCACAGAGCCGGAAGGTGCCTCCCTGGATATGGAGCAGCTTTCCGTTCACGAGGGAATCCGCCATCTTCCTGCGTGCTTCATTATAAATCATCTGAACGGTGGAACGGGCGATGGTCATCCGTTCCGCGCATTCCTCCTGGGTACAGCCCTTCAAATCTATCAGACGGATACATTCATATTCGTCAACAGTCATAAATATGACTTCTGTTTCCGTGCTGTTCAGGGGCCCGAAGGTACATGACTTGGGCAGGCAGCAGACGTTTCGTTCCTTGATGGGACGCGGCATAATTTCACCTCATGTTTCCGGCTTGTGTAATTGGCATATGCTGTTTACATGTTTCATTATACATGTTTTCAGGAAGATGTCAATAGGGAAATGATAATTGTTACTATTTCTGATTTATGCAATGGGGGCGCAATACCCACAGCGGCAGGCGGCGTAGGTTGTGGATAAACTAGAAAGAGAAAATTATGGAAAAATTAAAAAGAGGGGTATTGAAAGCGGGTGGGGTATCGTTTATAGTGGGGGTGACGGGTATTTTTTTAACCGTATGTATGAATAAAAATAAGAAGGATTGAGGAGAGGAACGGGTATGTATAAGCATCATGAGGAGTCACTGAAGATACTGGAGGATATGTTCCGGGGGAGGGATGAGGTGATTGCGCTGGTTTTCGGCGGTTCTGTGGCTAAGGGGGTAGAACGGGTTGATTCGGATCTGGATGCCATGGTTATTGTGACGCCGGAGTATTTTGAGGAGCGTATGAGGGAGAACCGGACGGCGGAGTGTATTTTTGAATGTACATATGAAGGCGGTTATTTCGATATTAAGTATATGACGAAGGAGTACCTGATGCAGGCGGCGGAGAAGGGCAGTGAGCCTACGAGGAATTCTTTTGTGAAGTCGAGGGTGCTTTTTTCCAGTGATCCGGAGATTGAGGGGATTGTGGCAAGGATTCCGGTGTTTCAGGAGAGGGAACGGGAGGAAAAGCTGCTTTCTTTTTACAGTGATCTGCATCTGAATTATAATTATTTCTGGAAGTGTTGTAAACCGGATGGGTATATGAAGATCCGGACGGCGAGTGAGATTGTTTATGCGTTGTATCGGCTGGTGCTGCAGGAGAACCGGGTGTTGTTCCCGTCTAACCGCAGGCTGGAGGATACGGTGGCGGGTGTGGAGAACAAGCCGGAGGGATTGGTGGAGAACTGCAGGGAGTTCTGTGAGACTATGGATTCTGAGCTTCTGGACAGGATCGTGGAGAGCTATCATAAGTGGACGGGCTATGATTATCCGAAAGATAATAATATATGCAGTTCTCAGTATGGTATGGACTTTGAAAAATGGTGGCTTTATCCCAGGCCGTTGATTGGGGAATGGTAAGCCGGGGCGGTATGTCCGGCTGTGGTGTAAAAATACAGGGGATAATCTATTATTTTTGATATGTAAAATGAGGTTTGTGTGATAGGATAAGATTTTGGTTTGTGGTAATATGGCAGTGTTGTGCCGGCGCCCGGCTTTAGAAGCGAGAAGCTGAAGGGGCGGCGGTATTGGAGCAGAGGGCCGGGGGACCGGCGCAGAGAAGGAGGAAGCCAGGATGGAGAAGATGCTGCCTGAAGCATTGCTTAAACTGATTAAGAGGGTGGAGGAGAATTTCCCGGAGGATCCGAAGATGGTGCAGCTGTTTGTGAACTGTTTTACCAATACGCTGGATACTACGGTGAAGAGACTGCCTGACAAAACTACATATATTATTACCGGGGATATTCCGGCCATGTGGCTGCGTGACAGCGTGGCGCAGATACGGCCTTATCTGATGGCTGCCGGCGAGGACGGCGATATCGCGGATATGCTGGTGGGGCTGGTGAAAAAGCAGTTTTTCTATGTGAATCTGGATCCGTATGCGAATGCGTTTAACCAGGAGGCCAACGGGAACTGCTGGGAGCATGATGAGACGGATATGGGGCCCTGGATCTGGGAGAGGAAATATGAGCTGGATTCTCTGTGTTATCCTATCCAGCTTTCTTATCTGGTATGGAAAAATACGGGGCGGACGGATCAGTTTGACGAGACGTTTGTAAAGGGTGTGCGCAGGATCCTCAAGGTGTGGCGGACGGAGCAGCATCATGAGGAGGAATCGCCTTACAGTTTTGTGAGGAAGGGCTGTTATTTTACGGACACGCTTTCCAGGAACGGGAAGGGCGCGTTGGTGAAGTCCGGGACCGGGCTGATCTGGTCGGGCTTCCGTCCCAGCGATGACGCCTGTACATATGGTTATCTGATTCCTTCCAATATGTTTGCGTCGGTGGTGCTTGGTTATCTGGCGGAAATTGCCGGGGAGGTCCTGAAGGATGAGGAGCTGGCGGCAGAGGCTGAGAGCTTCCGGCAGGAGGTCAGGAATGCCATAGAGACGCTCGCCGTGATTAAAAATGAGTATTACGGAAGAATTTATGCGTATGAAACGGATGGCTACGGGCAGTATCTGCTGATGGATGATGCCAATGTGCCGAGTCTCCTTGCCATGGAGTATCTGGGCTATGAAGGCGACAGGGAAGTGATGGAGAACACGAGGCGTTTTATCCTGAGTGAGGGAAATCCTTATTATTTCAAGGGAAAAGCGGCGGCCGGAATCGGCAGTCCCCATGTGCCTCCTTATTATATCTGGCATATAGGGCTGGCAATCCAGGGGCTGACGGAGGCGTCGAGGGAAGAAAAGCTGCGTCTGCTGCAGCTGATGCGTGATACGGACGGCGGCAAGGGAATGATGCACGAGGGCTTCCATGTGGACGATCCTTCCAAATATACGAGAGAATGGTTTTCCTGGGCCAATGCGGTATTCTGTGAGCTTGTGCTGGATTACTGTCAGATCAGGGTGAAAAAATAGCCGGTAAGGGCGGGAAAAAGGAGTGCAGGGCATGGGAACATTTTATTTATTGCCGGAAAAGGGGAATTTTTACAAAGCGAATCTGCATTGCCATACGGTGGTTTCGGATGGGGCGCTGACGCCGGAGCAGGTGAAGGAGGCATATCAGAAGGAAGGGTATTCCATTGTGGCCTTTACGGATCACAGGCAGTACTGTAAGCATGAGGAGCTGGATGATGACAGGTTTTTGAGTATCGCCGCTTTTGAGGCGGATATCAATCAGTTCAGCGCCCATGAGAATGCCTGGCCCACGCTTAAGGTATATCATTTTAATTTTTATGATAAGCACCCGGAGCGGCGGGAGAAGGAAGAAAAAATTGCGCTTCCTTTAAAACGTTATAGTGATACGGAGTACATCAACGGCTATATTGAGCTGATGAAGGCAGAGGGCTTCCTTTGCTGCTATAATCATCCTTACTGGTCGCTGCAGACCTATGAGGATTATAAGGATCTGCGCGGGCTGTGGGCGATGGAAATCTATAACCACGGCTGTGAGCATGACGGGCTGTATGGCTTCAACCCTCAGTCCTATGATGAAATGCTGCGCACCGGCCAGCGGATTTATACGGTGGCGACCGATGATAACCATAACAGCTTTCCCTTTGATTCGCCGCTGTGTGATTCCTTCGGCGGCTTTACTATGGTGAAGGCGGAGAAGCTGGAATACGGCGCGGTGATGGAAGCCCTGGAAAAGGGAGATTTCTATTTTTCCATGGGGCCGGAAATTAAGGAGGCTTATATCCGTGACAGGAAGCTGGTGGTAAAGACCTCTCCTGTGGAAAAAATCTTCGTTATCCAGGAAGGGCGGAATTGTTATAAGAAGCTGGCCGGCAAAGGCGAGACCATTACGGAGGCGGAATTTGAGTTATCCGGAAGGGAAGGCTATATCCGTGTGGAGATCCGTGATGGAAAGGGAATGTACGCGGGCACGAGCGCTTACTGGATGGATGAAATACCCGCCGGCGCGATGACGGAATCAAAGACCGGATGCAGTGCGGCGGACGGCAGCAGCCGGATATAAGCCCGGATATATATGCAACTGAATTTCAGACAGAAAAAAACGACAGCTAAGTAAGGCAGATATAACCGTCCGGCAGGTATTTGTACCCGCCGGGACGGTATTTAATGTGCGCCGGACGCACAAAAAAAGTCTCCGGCCGCTTCCCCTGCTGACAGAGGAAGGGCCGGAGGCTTTTCTTTTTTTACAACGGAAATGTCCGGGAGCTGCCTGCAAAATGGAGAAGGCGGCCGACCGGAAGCGTGCCGGCCGGATGGCTGGTTTAATTCAGTGAAAGGTATCCACCGAGTAATCATGGTAGTGGAAGCCGAACCAGCGTCCGGGCATATCACCGGGGAAGCGGGGCGGCCGGGTGGTATGGAAGCGCAGGGCGGACGGATCGCAGCAGTCATTGTCCTTATTTTTTTCCAGCGCCTCAGGGGCGGTTTCAGCGGTATGCTTCAGCAGGAGCCGCCACAGTTCATTCTTTTTTTCCTGCCATGCAGGATCTGTGGAGAGGTCGTTACGCTCCATAGGGTCTGAATTCAGATCGAAGAGCAGGGTATGGTCTCCGCAGGTAGTGTATACCAGCTTGATCCGGTCCTTCATGACGCAGAAGTTGGTGTGCAGGCTGTCTCCATAAAAAACACGGTCCTTTGGCAGCTTTTCCGGCGCCAGGAGGCTGCGGCCGGTGATGCCCTCCGGAGGCGTGACGCCCGCCAGCTCAAGGATGGTGGGATATATATCGGCAATTTCCGTCAGGCTGTCCACAGTCAGGTTGTGGGGGATGCCGCTTCCTGAGGGCGGGACAATGAGCAGCGGCACATGGGCCGAGCCTTCAAAGAACAGGTTTTTCTGGGACATGTGGTGATCCCCCAGCATTTCCCCATGATCGGAGGTGAAGATGATCCAGGTGTTCCGGAACAGATCGTTTTCCCGCATGGCGCCGAAAAGGCGGCCCAAGGCATAGTCGATCTGGGTGATGCAGGCATAATAGGCCCGTCTTGATGCTTCCAGCTGCCTGGGACCGAACAGATGCATGTTCGTATTTTCATAAGCGCCTGCCAGGAAGCCCTGGGGCGTCCCGGCAAGGTCGCGGGACCAGCCGCCGTAAACAGGCTCGGGCATGGGAATATTTTCATAAAGGCTCCAGAAGTCCCGGCAGGGATCAAAGGGAGGATGGGGCTTGGTGAAGCTGGTCCAGAGGAAAAAAGGGCGGGTGGTATCCCTGGTTTCCAGGAAATCGATGGACTGGTCAACGATCCAGGTGGTGATGCTGTCTTTTACCTCCACTGTGGAAATGACCGGTTCCATCTCGCACTCGCCGATGCCGTGCGCTTTGGGGCGGGCGGTTTCGGCTTTCCGGTCATACTGGCGCATGTAGTCTAAGGGAAGAGTCATCTGTTCGAAGCCATAGCAGGCGCGGGCCGGTTCAAAATGCATTTTCCCTTTGGCGCAGGTCTGATAGCCCGCATCCGTGAGCAGCGCCGGGAGCGTGCGGCGCAGGCGGGTCTGCTCGCGCATTACGGTTTCGTGGGTGGCATTGGAGACCACGCCACTTTCATAGCCGTGCAGCCCGGTCATAATAGTGGTGCGGGAAGGAACGCAGATGGGGCAGCAGGCATAGCAGCTGCGGTAGCTGGTTCCCATGGCGGCCATATAATTCAGATGCGGCGTAAAAATGTGGGTGTTGCCCCAGGCGTTGATAGTGTCAAAGCGCTGTTGGTCTGTGGTTATCAGCAAAATATTGGGTTGCGGCATAGATAGCCCTCCTGTTCTGTGGCGGCATCCCCCGGAATCCAAGTGGAGTCGGGACAGCAACAAATTCCCGGGGATGGCCGCGTTTCTTATAATCAGTATAGGCGGGCGGGGAGGAGAATGTCTATATCAGAAACGTTAGATAGGGTACTAAAAAAGTTACACAAATTAAAGATAAGGAAAATAGGAGATTATTCTATAATCATTGTGCAATATGTATAAAAATGCGAAGGCAAATTTTAAAATTAACATATTGTTTTTAGACTACTATATAAGAAATGTTAGATAGTAATGGCGAAATGCATAGTTTATAATTAATTCATAAAGCGGCCGGAAGTAAGGAGCTTAATAGCTCCCCAGCAGAAGAATGAGGCGTACGCGTTTCCGGCGGCTGTTTTCCGGCAGGCCGGCTGACGGGAAACGGGAGGACGGCGGACTTTCGATCAGACCCCTTTGAACGCCGTCAAGCAAATAGAAAGGGAGGTTTCACATGGCTGCAAAGGACGTAACGAAAAAAAAGAAAAGACGCTGGACACGTGATGATACGGAGCTTACCGTTCTGGCGCTCCCCACGACTATCTGGTATTTCCTGTTCGCATTTATGCCGATGTTCGGTATTATTATTGCATTTAAGGATTACAAGATTAAGGGAGGGTTCCTGCAAAGTATTATTCAGAGCGACTGGATTGGTTTTCAAAATTTTAAATTCCTGTTTTCCGCAGGAGACATCTGGATTATCCTTCGAAACACAATTCTGTATAATATCGCGTTTATCATACTCAATATTGTTGTTCCCGTAACGATGGCGCTGCTCATCGGGCAGCTGCATAACAAGAAAATGGCCAAGGTTTATCAGACTGCGATGTTCATGCCCTATTTCCTTTCCTGGGTTGTTGTAACCGCGCTGGTCTGGGCGTTCTTAAGCTTTGACAAGGGACTGCTTAACAGCCTTCTGGAGTCAATGGGCAAGGACCCGCATCAGTGGTATATGGAACCGAAGCTGTGGCCGCCGTTTTTGATTTTCATGTATATGTGGAAGAATCTGGGCTACAGCATGGTGGTTTATCTTGCCACAATTACGGGGATTGACAAGACCTATTATGAAGCGGCCGGCATAGACGGCGCTACCGTGTGGCAGCAGATGAGATATGTGACGCTTCCGCTGATGAAGACAGTTATTATCATGATGTTCATCATGGCGGTGGGACGTATTTTCTACTCCGATTTCGGCCTGTTCTATCAGGTGCCCCGTGATTCCAATTCTCTGTATAATGTTTCCTATACATTGGATGTATTCGTATTCAAGCAGCTGAAATCATCCACCACGGGCATGGCCTCCGCAGCCGCGTTTGTGCAGTCGGTGGCGGGCTGTATCACCATTCTGACAGCCAATGCCATTGTGCGTAAGGTTGACCGCGAAAGCGCTATGATTTAAGGAGGTGCCTCATGGCTGAAACTATCAAAAAGAAAAGAAAAAATGAGCCGGACGGATTCGACCGCTTCAACAGGGTGTCCAATAAGGCCAATGTTCTGCTGAATTTCATGTTCCTCCTGATGGCACTGGTATGTATTATTCCCGTTTTGCTAGTTATTGCCATCTCTCTGTCCGCAGAGGCTTCCATTACGGATTACGGATACCATCTTATTCCGAAGATCGTATCCTTTGAAGGATATTCCTATCTGGCAACACAGAGCACGCTGATCATCAGGGCGCTGAGCGTTTCCCTTTTCGTCACCATATTCGGTACTGTGCTGGGAATCCTGCTCACCACGCTGATGGGATATGTGCTTTCCCGTCCCGGCTATAAGCTGAACGGTTTCCTCACAATGGTGGTGTTTATCCCCATGGTATTCAACGGAGGCCTGGTATCCACCTACTTTATCACCTCCCAGCTGCTGGGTTTGAAGGATACGGTGTGGGCGCTGATACTGCCGCTGGCCGTCTCTTCCTTCAATGTGGTTATCTGCAGGACCTTTTTCAAAACCACGGTTCCTGAGGAGCTGATTGAATCGGCCAAGATGGACGGGGCAAGGCAGTTTACGATATTTTTCAAAATTGTCCTTCCCATTTCCCTGCCGGTGCTTGCAACAATCGGGCTGTTCCTCTGCTTTGCATACTGGAATGACTGGTACCAGTCCATGCTGTATATCGATGACCAGCGTCTGTATTCCCTGCAGGCTCTGCTGAACGCCATCATGACGAATGTGAATATGCTGGCCCAGAATGCGGCAACTATGGGGGCGAGCATGGCGGATACGGTGGCGAACATGCCCAAGGAAGCGGCCCGTATGGCTATTGTGGTGGTTATCGTATTGCCCATCGCATGTGCCTACCCGTTCTTCCAGAAGTATTTCATTTCCGGTCTTACGGTCGGCGCGGTAAAAGGCTGATCACAGATAATTTTATGTTATCATCCCGGCGGGATGGGCCGCCGGTTGATATAAATCAAACTTTAAGGAGGTTACTATGAAAAAGAACACGGTTCAGAAACTATTGGCTATCGGTCTTTCCTGTATACTCAGTGTTGGTATGCTGGCAGGCTGCGGTTCCAAAACAGAATCCGGCGCCGGTGCGGCAACGGGGGAAGCAGGCGGGGCTGAGTCTACACCTGCGGCAGAGAGCACTGCAGATACAAGCGCTTCCACAGATAAAGCAAGCGGCGATATCCCCACCCTGATCTGGTGGACGGTGGGCGGCACCACTCCCAGCGACTATACGGACTGTCTGGCAAATATCAATGATTACCTGGTGGAAAAGCTGGGTGTTAAAATTGATATCAAGGTGGCAGGCTGGGGCGATTACGATCAGAAGATGAATACCATTGTCAATTCCGGCGAGTATTTCGACATGATGTTTACCAACAACACCAACTACAGTAAGTTTATCAACCTGGGCGCATTTGAGAACCTGACTGATATGGTGCAGACCACAACCCCGGATCTTTACAGCTTTATCCCGGAAGAGCTGTGGAACGGCGTTACAATCGGCGGAAATGTATACGGAGTGCCCAGCTACAAGGATTCCTCCATTACCCAGTTCTGGTATTTCGATGACCAGTATGTACAGAAATATAATATTGACCTGGAATCCATCAAGACCATGAAGGATCTGGATGCTCCCTTCCGTGCGATGAAGGAAGGCGAAGGAAAGAGCTTCTATCCTCTGCAGATGGCGCAGGGCAGCCCGTTCAACGGATTTTTCAATGAATATGACGGACTTACCGCAGGCCTTCAGCCTATAGGCGTAAAAATCGATGATGAGTCCCGTACCGTAGTCTGCACGCTGGAACAGCAGGATATCATGGATAACCTGAAGCTGCTGCATCAGTGGTATATGGACGGAATCGTGAATCCCGATGCAAACGTCCTGACGGAAATCCCCAAGAAGCTTCCTTTCTCCTCCGCACAGGGCTGGCCGAGCGCGGCAGCTACCTGGCAGACGCTGAACGGCGTTGAGAAATACGATGTATTCAAGGTTTTCGGACCTATGTATTCCACAGAAACCATCCAGGGTTCCATGAACGCTATTTCCGTTAACTCCAAATACAAAGAAGAATGTCTGAAGGTTCTTGAACTGGTTAACAGCGATTCCAAATTCCGTGATATGCTGGCTTACGGCGTGGAAGGCAATACCTTCGAATATGTGAGCGACGGCGTGATTAAGAAGCTCAGGGACGACTGGCCGCTGGCTGCATACACACAGGGCACCTTCTTCAATATGTCCATTACAGAGGATGCGGATCCTCAGCAGTGGGAGCAGGTAAGGAAACAGAACGAGGAAGCATCTTCCTCCGTATGTCTTGGTTTTGCACTGGATATCACAAACATCCAGAATGAAGTTGCAAACTGCCAGGCAGTTTGGGATAAATATAAATATGATATGCTGACAGGTGCGTCTGATCCGGAAACGACCGTTCCGAAATGTCTGGAAGAATTAAAGAATTCCGGTCTGGATACGATTATCGGAGAAGCACAGAAGCAGATTAATGAGTTCTTTAAATAAAGTGAAATCGTGCACTTGCGGTGATCTTTAGAAACAAGCCTCCCCGGCGTGAAGTTCGGACTCCCAACGTTCACGGCGGGGAGGTTTGTTTCTGTCCAACCTGCAGAGGAGAGATTGGATTTTCACTGATGTTGGGCAGAATGTGGTATTGGCGCTTGGAAATTGGGGGATTGTCAGGGGAATTTTGACAAAACATTTGAAAGTATAACCTTTTCTTGTGGGCGGAAGTTTTTGACAGTATAATGGTAGTGGCGGTAAAGAAAAGAACTGTAAGCGGAAAGTTGCATACGGGGAAAGCAGGAAGAAAAGGGAGCCGGGATGAGGAAGCATAGTATTTCTTTTTTGAAGATAAAGGTATACAGGCGGAAGTTTCTGGGGAATGCGGCGGCGATTCTGGTATTGTGCATGTTGTGTTTCCTGGGCGTTTCGGTTTTTTTTACCACGATTTGGGCGGCGCAGCAGAGGCAGGAGGCGCAGGATGCCTTTTCCGTGGTTGAGAAGAAAATCGGCACGGTGAAGGATCAGCTCAATGAATATATTGAGAGCTGCTATGCCAGCCGGAAGATGATGCAGGATGCGAGGGCTTTGTTTACGGCGGAGACGGAGGCCGGATATGTGCATAAGAGGCTGGGGAACAGTAAGTCCTCTTCCGCGCAGATAGCCTATATGCCGGGGGATATGAAGAAGCTGTTTGTTAACAGAAGGATTCAGGTGAGAGGCGTTACCTTTGTTTCCGGGGAGGGGACTAAGGCGGTATGGCTGGATCGGGTTTCCGGGGATATCCATGTTACCTTTGGCCTGAAATCGGAAGAGGAAGCAATGAAAATTCCGGGATTCGGCAATATGATGCTGTCTTCTTTTGAAATACGGGATCCGGATTCCATCAGCAGGCAGCTGGGTTCTATTACCTTCTGGGTGGATCGGGACGAGCTGCTTCGGGGAGTGGGCCTTTCAGGGGCCTGGGCTGTCATGCAGGGGGACAAGGTACTTCATGCGGATTATAGGCAGGAAAAGGAGATGAAGTGGCTCAGGGCTGCGGCGAATATGGAGGAAAGCCAGGGCTGGTTCTATGGGAACAGATATGAGCGTATTTTTTATACGGTGTTTCCTTCCAGCCAGTATGATTTTTCATATATTTCAGTGATTAACAGTAATACGATCTGGGATTTGAACAGAAGGGCCCTGATTGCAACAAGCCTTGTCCTCATTATCCTGGCGGGGGGAGCGTTGTTGGTTTCTTTTGTGGGAATACGCAATGACGCCCGGTTCCTTTCCAATATCATGCAGATGCTGGGGGCTATGGAAAATGGTGATTTTTCTGTGGCGAAGAATCTGGATATCCATGAGGAGAATAAAAATGAATACGGAAGGATCGCGATTGCCCTTAAGGATGTGAGCCAGAAGCTGGAGGGCTATATCCGGACGGAATACATACTGAAGCTGAAGCAGCAGGAGGCGGCCATGCGCGCCCTGAAGCATCAGATCAACCCGCATTTTTTGTATAATACGCTGGAAAGCATACGCTCCAAGGCGCTGATGTGGGGGGATGAGGAGACTGCGGAGGCGATTACCCAGCTGGGGACGCTTTACCGTATGATAGTCCACTGTCCGGATGTGATCAGCATGAAGGAGGAAGTGGAGCTGCTGGAGATGTATCTGCGGATTATGTCACTTCGGTTTGCGGGGAATTTCGTTTACCAGCTGGAGGTGGAAAAGGAGGCGGAAGAGGTACGTACGCTGAGCTTCTGGCTGCAGCCCCTGGCGGAGAATTTTTTTACCCACGGCTTTGACAGGGACTCGGAATTCAATCTGCTGATCCTGGAGATAAAGCCTGAGGGCGGGGGTGTCAGGGTGCTGATGGCGGACAACGGCCTGGGAATTGCCCCGGAACGGCTGGAGGCCACAAGGAAAAATATGTATGAGGGAAGCGATGATCCGGATGCGGATATCGGGCTTCGGAACGTATATATGAGGCTGAAATATTTTTATGGAGAGAATTTTACTATGGAAATCGGGAATAACCCGGAGGGAGGGGCGCGTATTTCCGTCTTTATTCCGACACAGGCAGGAAAGGAGGGGAACTGTTGTATACATTAGTGATTGTGGATGATGAACCGAATATTCTGGAAGGCATCAAGCGTCTTCTGGACTGGAAAAGCCTGGGCTTCGGCAGGATTGAGACGGCCCGGAGTTCCATGGAGGTGATGTCGCACATCCTTGACTGGAGGCCGGATATCTGCCTGATGGATGTGTGTATCGGAAACGATAAGGGATATGAGGTGATCAACTGCCTGAATAACCTGGGGGTGCATTCCAATTATGTGATGATGAGCGGCTATGATGAATTCAGCTATGCCTGCGAGGCCATCCGCTGCGGCGCGCTGGACTACCTGCTCAAGCCGGTGGAAAAAAAGAAGCTTCTTGAGGTTGTGAAAAAAATAATCGTGGAGAGGCTTCACGGAACGCTTCCGGAAGAGGATGAAAAAAAGAACTGTGATCCGGTGCTGAATATGGACTATGGCGCCATGTCGCCGCTGATCCATAAAATTGTCATGATGGTGAGGGTTGAATATGGCGGCCGCATTTCACTGAAAAGCATTGCTGACAAATTCAAGATGAATTCCACGTATCTGGGGCAGATTTTCATTAAGGAAACGGGGATGAAATTTTCGGAATATCTCATGTGCTACCGCCTCTATGTGGCGAAGGAAAGAATCCTGAATTCCGATGAAAAAATCGCGGTAATCGCGGCGGATGTGGGTTATTCCAATATGAATTATTTTTACCAGCATTTTCACAGCTATTATAATACCACGCCCTCGGATATGCGGGCGAAACGGTAGGCCGGACTGTGAAGGGACAAACAGCTGGAAATTAACCTGATTATGTGAAGACACAATGAGAAAAGGGAGAAAATGCAATGAGAGTAATAATGTTTGATATTGATACCCTGAGGGCGGATCATATGGGCTGTTACGGGTACGGCAGGGATACCACGCCGGTGATGGACAGCGTGGCGGAGGAGGGCGTCTGCTTTGACCGCTATTATTGTCCCAACGCGCCCTGCCTGCCTTCCCGGGCATCGCTGATTTCCGGGCAGTACGGCATCCATAACGGAATCGTGGGACACGGCGGCACAGCGGCGGATATGCGTCTGCAGGGGGAAAGCAGGGGCTTTACGGATCTGATGTCGGAGAACGGGCTGTTCATGCAGTTTCGGCGGGCAGGCTTTCATACGGTGTCCTTTTCCACCTTTGCGGAGCGCCATTCGGCCTGGTGGTTCAACGCCGGCTTTCATGAATGCTTCAATGTGGGGAACCGGGGAGGGGAATCCGCGGAAATGGTGACGCCCCATGTGCTGGACTGGCTGGAAAGAAATGGAGAGGAGGATAACTGGATGCTGCATGTGCATTACTGGGATCCCCATACTCCTTACCGCACGCCTGCGGATTATGAGAGCCATTTCCAGGGGACGCCGCTGCCGGACGACTGGATTACCGATGATGTTTTCAGGGAGCACCTGCTTCATATCGGGCCTCACTGCGCCAATGAAATCAATATGTGGAATGACGATACCTTCCCTCAGTGGCCCAAGCATCCGGGCAGGCTGGAGGACAGGGAGGCGGCGAAGCATCTGATTGATCTGTATGACGACGGGGTTCGCTATACGGACGACAATATCGGAATGGTTCTGGATTTTCTGAAGTCCCATGGGCTTTATGATGAAAACCTGGCAATCATTATCACGGCGGATCACGGAGAGGATCTGGGCGAGTTCGGCGTATACGGAGAACATGGCATGGCGGACGAGCCGGTATGCCGGATTCCCATGATCATCCGCTGGCCCGGCGTGGAGGGCGGAAAACGGGTGACGGGCTTCCATGATAATGTGGATCTGCTGCCTACCGTACAGGAGCTTCTGGGGACACAGACCTTTGGAAATTACCGTTATGACGGCGTTTCCTTTGCGGCCGCGCTGCGGGAGGGGAAGGACTGCTCCAGGCCCTGTGAGGTGCTGACCCAGTGCGCCCATGTGTGCCAGAGAAGCGTGCGCTTTGACAACTATATTTATATCCGTACGGTGCACGGCGGTTATCATCTGCTTCCGGATGAAATGCTCTTTGATCTTGAGGCGGATCCCCATGAGCAGCACAACCTGGCAGAGGAGCGTCCTGAGCTGTGTGCCCGCGGGGCCAGGATGATACTGGACTGGAATGATGAAATGATGAAAACCTCAGCCTATGATGCGGACCCCATGTGGACCGTCATGCGCGAGGGAGGGCCGGAGCACTGCCGGGGCCATCTGGAGGCTTATCTGGACCGTCTGGCAGGCACGCCGAGGGAATACGGCATTCCTTTGCTGAAGGAAAAATATAGTTACTGGTCACGGGGTGAACAGTAACAAAATATAAGGAGCTGTGACCCTTCGGTTTGGCCGCGTTTACAAAGCTTTCCGAAAACAATACAAAAATCATACGAGCAAAAGGAGAGGGAACATGTATCTGATACCGCAACCCAAAAACATCGAATATGGAGAATCGGGCAGCCATTTTACGCTGTCCTATGGAAGCTATGTGGTGCTGGAGCCGTCCTGCGGCGAAAAGCTGACCGCCCAGGCAAAGCTGGCTGTGGAGGCGCTGAAGGAGGAGCTGGGCTTTGCCCCTGCGCTGACCAGGGGGACGGGCCGTCCGGGCGATGTGATTCTGTCGCAGTCGGAGGAGATGGCGCCTCAAAGCTACCGGCTCATTGTGGATGAAAAAAATGTGCGTATTACAGGCGGGGAGGCCGGCGTATGGTATGGCTGCCAGACCCTGCTGCAGATGGCTGCGCAGTGCGGGGCCGTGCTTCCTGCCGTCACCATTGAGGACGAGCCGGACATCCCCAACAGAGGGTTTTACCATGACATTACCAGAGGACGGGTGCCAAAGCTGTCCTTCCTGAAAAAAATGGCCGATAAAATGGCGTATTATAAAATGAACCAGCTTCAGCTGTATATTGAGCACACCTTCCTGTTCCGTGATTTCAGTGAAATCTGGCGGGATGATACGCCGCTGACCGCAGCTGAAATACTGGAGCTGGATCGGTACTGCGCCGAGAGGGGGATAGAGCTGGTGCCTTCCCTGTCCTGCTTCGGCCATCTCTACAAGGTGCTCAGCTCCCAGGGCTACTCCCATCTGTGCGAGCTGGAGGATTCGGAGAAAATGCCTTTTTCCCTGCGGGGAAGGATGCACCATCACACCATTAATGTGACGGATCCGGAAAGCCTGGAATTTATCAAGGGCAAAATCGCGGAGTTCATGCCTCTTTTTACTTCAAAGCAGTTTAACATATGTGCGGACGAAACCTTTGATCTGGGAAAAGGAAAGAGCAGGGAAGCGGCCCGGGAAAAGGGAGTGGATCGGATCTACATTGATTTCGTAAAGGCGCTCTGCGAATTCCTGGTGGAGAACGGCAGGCGTCCCATGTTCTGGGGCGATGTCATCTGCGGTTTTCCTGAGATGATAAAGGAGCTTCCCGAAGAAACCGTGTGCCTGAACTGGGGCTATGCAAAGTATCAGCGTGAGGAGGAAACGAAATGGCTGGCTGATGCGGGAGCGGTGCAGTATTCCTGTCCGGGCGCCTGCGGCTGGAACCAGTTTGTTTATCTGATTGAAAATTCCTATGAAAATATTAAGCGGATGTGCACCTATGCCGTAAAATACCATTCCATCGGCTTGCTGAATACGGACTGGGGCGATTTCCTGCATGTGAACCATCCGGAATTCGGCATTGTGGGCATGATATACGGCGCGGCTTTTTCCTGGAATACACAGATCCCTGAATTCGAGCAGATCAACCGTCAGATTTCCCTGCTGGAATTCCGTGACCGGGAAGAAAAATTCGTGGGCATTATCGCGTCAGCCGCCAACCAGAGCGCTTTTGGCTGGGAGACGGCAATCCGTTTCCGGGAGCTGGGTGTGGCTGAATTTGCAGAGGATCACAAAGCCTATATTGCGCAGCAGCTGGATCTGCTTGACAATGCGGAGGAAAAGAACCGGAACCTGGAGGAAATCAAGGGGGCGGTCTATGAAAGCATTGCCCGCATGGACAGCCGTACCAAAGGGCTGGTGAAGCCCTATCTGACTGCCATGGACGCCATCCGGCTGTTCAATGAGCTGGGCAGGGTGGTAGCGTCCAGGGCTTATGGCAAAAACTATGGCAGCCTTCCCGATGCATGGAAGCTGGCGGAGGAGCTGGAAAACTGGCTGTATCATTATAAGGAGATCTACCGCAGCGTAAGCCGGGAATCCGAGCTGTCCCGCATTCAGGAGATTATCGTCTGGTACGCGGATTATCTGCGCGGAAAGGAGAATCTGGGATGATAGAACAGACATTACATACAGGCTGGACTATGCGCCGTGCGGGAGAACAGGAATGGCTGCCTGCCTCCGTGCCTGGAAGCGTATATGGGGACCTGCTGGCAAACGGCAGGATGGAGGATCCGTTCTGGAAGGACAATGAGGACAAGGCCCTTTCCCTGATGGAATATGATTATGAGTATGTCACACAGTTTGACTGCCCGGAGGAAATCCGGGAGTCAGACCGGGCGCTTCTGCATTTTGACGGCCTGGACACGATTGCTGATGTATACCTGAACGGGGAACACCTGGGGAATGCGTACAGCATGCACCGTATCTGGGAATATGATGTGAAGGGAAAAGTCAGGCCCGCAGACAATGAGCTGAAGGTGGTCCTGCATTCCCCCACAAAATTCATCCGCCAGGCCTTCCAGGAATGTCGTACCCTGGGAAATGACGATACGCTGGAGGGATTTGTCCATATCAGGAAGGCGCATTATATGTCCGGATGGGACTGGGGCGCACATCTGCCGGATGCGGGAATCTTCCGGCCTGTCACCCTGCTTGGCATAGACAGGGGAAGAATTGACAATGTACTGATCCTGCAGGAGCATGAGCGCGTGCCGGAGGCGGACAGCGATGCCGCCATTGCGGCGCTTGGCAACCGCTCCGTCAGCGGGGTGGTCTTGAAGCTTCAGGTGACAGAGGAAACTGCGGGCATCACCGACGGGGTGCCGAAGCTGATGGATGTGACCGGGGGCCGGTATTTTTGTGGCTGCGGCCAGCATATGAGCTATACGGTGGAAATCACGGCGCCTGACGGGACAAAACGCGTTATCGAAAATTCGCCCTCCGAAATCCGGATTGAAAATCCGCGTCTGTGGTGGCCGAACGGCTACGGCGCGCAGGATCTGTATACCGTAAAGGTGATCCTGTATTCCGACGGCCGGGAAATCGACAGCTGGGAAAAACGCATCGGCCTGCGTACCATGGCCATGCGCAGAAGGAAGGACGAATGGGGCGAGTGCTTTGCCCATGAGGTGAACGGCGTGGCGGTGTTTGCCATGGGAGGCGACTATATCCCGGAGGATAACCTGTTAGGCAGGGTGACGCCGGAGACCACCGCGAAGCTGCTTAAAAAAGCCCGATTTGCCAACTATAACGCCATCCGCGTATGGGGAGGCGGCTATTATCCCAGCGACTGGTTCTACGACCTCTGCGATGAAATGGGGCTGATGGTCTGGCAGGATTTCATGTTCGCCTGCGCCGTTTATGAGCTGACGCCCGCCTTTGAAGCCAACATCCGTCAGGAATTTATTGAAAACGTAAAAAGGATCCGCCATCATGCCTCCCTGGGGCTGTGGTGCGGAAACAATGAAATGGAGCAGTTCGTGTTTGAGAAAAACAGCTGGCTGACCAAGGCCAGCGAGGTGCGTGACTACTTCCTCATGTTTGAGCGCATTATTCCGGAGATTGTCCATACCTATGATCCCCAGGCCTTTTACTGGCCCGCCAGCCCTTCCTCCGGCGGCTGCCTGGACGAGCCCAACGATCCGAACAGAGGGGATGTGCATTACTGGGCGGTATGGCACGGCAACCGGCCGTTTTCCGAGTACCGGAAATATTTCTTCCGTTATGCCTCGGAGTTTGGCTTCCAGGCGTTCCCGTCCCTGAAAACCATCGAAACCTTCACGGACGATCCTGAGGATTACAACGCTTTTTCCTACATCTGTGAAAAACACCAGCGGCAGTATGGCGCCAACGGTAAAATCATGGGCTATATGCAGCAGACCTATAAATATCCTTCGGATTTCGACACCTTTATTTATGCATCACAGCTTCTCCAGGCAGATGCCATCCGTTACGGCGTGGAGCATTTCCGCCGCAACCGGGGCCGCTGTATGGGCGCTATTTACTGGCAGCTCAACGATTGCTGGCCGGTGGTGTCCTGGTCCAGCGTGGACTATACGGGCAGGCTGAAGGCGCTGCATTATTATGCCAGACGCTTTTTCGCCCCCGTCCTCCTTTCCTGTGAGGAACAGGGCATGATGAGCGCCGAAGCCAACATGAACCGGGAGCATTTTGAGTTTGAGAAATCCATCCGCCTGAACGTGGCCAACGAGACGATGCAGGAGGCGCAGGTCACGGTAAGGTGGGCTTTGCGTAATCCCAAAGCCGAAATCCTTGAGGGAGGCGAAGAAAACCTTTCTGTGCCTGCCCTTACAAGCGTTTGGCTGGATAAGGTGCTTTATCCGCAAGCGGAGCTTCGCACCAATTACGTGAGCTATGAGATGGAAATGGACGGACAGATCGTTTCCGACGGCACGGTTAATTTCTCATATCCCAAGTATTTTTGCTATGAGAATCCGCAACTGTCCTGTGAGATAACAGGGGATGAAATCACCATTACGGCACAGGCGTATGCGAAGAGCGTGGAAATCCGCAATGAAGAGGATAATCTGGTGCTTTCGGATAACTTCTTTGACATGAATGCGGGAACGAAGACCGTGAAGATTCTGGAAGGAAATACGGAGGGTATCCGGCTGAGAAGTGTATATGATATCAGGTAAAAATGAGAACTGATGCCCGGGGTCAATTTTCAATTATGCTCCGGGGGAAGGGAAAGGACGGATGCGGCAATGCACCCGCTCTTTCCCTGTTTTACCGAGCCGCAGAGAGCACAGCTCCTGTTATGGCCGGACGATGGCGGTGAGTTGTTCGTCCAATGATTTATAAAATCGGGCAATATGCATTCCATCGACCAGGGTATGGTGGCGCAGCATAGAAACAGGAATTATTGTTTTGCCCTCCAGGATTCGCTGCCTGAATTCAGGAATGGCATTTGCCGCTTTCGGCACACAGCAGCAGACGGGGAGGAAAAACGATAACATTCAGGACAAAAATATAAGTGTACATAAATTATTGACACTATTTACAGCCGCTGTTACGATATTAGAATATAAACAGCGCTTAGAAAGAGGTGGCTTATGGACGAATTGGAAAAATGTATGGCCGGAGAGTATTATGACTGTCATGATGAAGTCTTTTTGGAATTCAAGGGCACAGCCAGACGGCTGCTGGCACAGTACCATGCCCTGGCTTACGAGCAGAAAAAGGAAAAGACGGAAATTCTGAGAAAGCTGTTCGGCAGCATGGGTACCAACGTATCTGTAGGCGTGCCGTTTATCTGTGATTATGGAAGGAATATTTATATGGGCAGCAATGTTTCCGTTAATATGAACTGCACCTTTGTGGACTGCAACAGGATCGATATCGGCAGCAATGTGCTCATTGCATCGAATGTGCAGCTGTATACGGCGACACATCCCGTGGAATTATCCCAGCGGCTTACGCCGGACTGGAATCCGGAAAGCGGGGAATATTTCTGCCGTACCTATGCGCGTCCGATTAAAATCGGGAACGGCTGCTGGCTGGGCGGCGGAGTGATCGTCCTTCCTGGCGTAACCATTGGGGACGGCTGCGTCATAGGCGGCGGAAGCGTGGTAACCAAGGACATTCCTCCCAATTCCCTGGCGGTGGGGAATCCCTGCCGGGTAATCCGCAAAATAAATGAAGAGGCCCGTAACGGTTCCATACCGGAGCCGCTGTAACAGGCAGGCACCTCAGGCAGGCCTTTGCCAGGCGAATCACCGGTTGTAATACCTGGGCAAACGATGAAACAGGCAGGGGACTGGAAGCGGCGGAATCAGGAAAAGCGGAGAAATCAGGAAAAGCGTAGGAGCGGCCAAAGGGCAGAGACGGCTCAATGCAAATCAATGCGATTTGCTTCAAGAAAAAATGTTCAGAAAAAATGGGTAAAAAAGGATAAAAAAGGGCAAAAAAGGATTTGCGGCGCACTGGCCGCGGGCTTTTTTGCTTTTTTTTCTTTTTGCCGGGGCTGTGTACTTTGGTAGAAAGAATAATGAAGGAAGGGAACCGCAGGTATGAAAAATACCCCATAAAAAGGGAGGAAGCCAGTACCCTGCTGGTACTGGCTTGAGTTATGAAAAAGAGTATCTATATTGAAAAAGCGTTATTGGCTTTCCATGGTTATAGGATACCCTATAATTGTGACCTTTTTGTGTTAAACAATTGAAGAAATTGTGAAGTAAAACGAAATAATTTTGGATCATTTCAGGACGGATGAGGAAATGGATTTCATTCGCGCATATTGTGAGGCATTCAGGGCAACCTTGCCCAGGACCTGAATGCGGTCAGGAGAAAACCTTGAAATATGCAGCGTCGGATATTCGGAATTGAATGGATAAAGTTCTACTTTATCGGCAAAAAGCTTTATTTTCCTGCATACCGTCTCCTCCTGTACCAAAAAAATACCGATTTCCTCAGAAACCAGCTCTGTAAAGGGGATGATATCAATTAATTCGTGCATACGGATAACCGGTTCCATACTGTCGTCATCAGCATACAGCGTATAGGCTACTGATCTGTTGTATACGATATGGAAATCAGGTATGGCAGCTTCTTCATGGAAAATCGGGAAATTTTTAACGGAACTGACGACAGGAATGTTACATGGCGCTTTTTCCCCGTTTTGAGACGTTTTTTCGTAACGGTAAATTTCCGGATTTTCTGTACGACCCAAAAGATAATCAACAGAACAGGATAGGAAATCGGCTATTTTTGCAAGTGTGTCTGCTTTAACCATGGAACCTCGGGAAAGCATGGAGGATATAGTGTTTTTGTTCAGCCCTGATTCCATAAGCATGTCTTTCTGCTGCAGATTTTTTTCTTTCAAAAGTTTATTAATTCGTTCGGCGACATTGGCGGGTTCGTACATGAGATGCTCCTTTAATAGTTTTATTTATCCAACAAATGTAATACCAAATATTTACAATCCACCAATTGTGGGATATACTATTATCGTGGTAATATATAAATATATTACCACAGTAATAAAGGGGAAAGAAGGGAAAATTATGTCTGTAGGTGAAAATATCAAGAAAAGGCGGGTGGCAAAGGGACTCAGCCAGGCCGAGCTTGCCGGAGCAATTGGGGTAGGGCAGTCTTATTTATCCCAGATTGAGAGAGGAACGAAGACAGCGTCAATACAGCTTGGAAAACAGATTGCGGAAATTCTGGAATGCACGCTGGATGAGCTGGCTTAAGGACAACTCTGATACCCATTGTCACATAAGAAGCGGATGCAAGAACGGCAGACGCAGGCTTGGAAGGAACTTTCAAATTACTGATTGATACAGTATCACAGGCAAGACTGCGATATGCAGGAGGTATGAGGATGAAAATAGCTGTAGCAAGTACCGGCAGCCATGTAGCCAGGCATTTTGCGCTGTGCGAAAGCTTTCATATTTATATGGTTTACGGCGGAAAGATAATGAAGGAAACGGATATCCCGAATCCCGGCCTGCGTCCTGCCATGCTGCCGGAATTTCTTGAAAAGCAGAAGGTGAATGCAGTCATCTGCGGTGGGATGGGCGGCCGGACGGAAGAGCTTTGCCGGGAAAAAGGAATTGCCACACAGGCAGGAGTTATAGGCGATACACGCACTGCCGCGTTGGATTATTTGAAGAAGCTCCGTAATGACGGGGCGTTAGAAGAGAACATAAATACTGCCTGTATCCAGGATGAGCTGATTTAAAAAAATTGCTGCGTTTGAAACGGACAGATTGTAATATAACCTTCTTTTTGTTATAATAATTTATATTGTGGTTAAAATATTATAACTAAGAAAGGAACAGGTGATTAAAATGAAAAAGTATGTTTGTGATGTATGTGGATATATCTATGATCCTGAACTTGGAGATCCGGACAATGGAATCAATCCCGGTACAGCTTTTGAAGATCTTCCCGAGGATTGGTTATGCCCGCTGTGCAGTGTCGGCAAGGATCAGTTTTCCGTAACCGAGTAATCTGGAGGAGGCCGGGAGAGGGGAACGTATTGCCCGGAGAATTTGGGAGGTAAGGATATGGCAATTGTTTTTAATGATACGCTGAGAACGGGAAATGACCTGATTGACAGCCAGCACCAGGAACTGATTGCAAGGGTCAACAAGCTGACCGAAGATTGCAGGGTTGGAACGGAGAAGCTGGTTGCTGTTCAGACTTTGGGATTTTTGATGGATTATACCAATGTTCATTTTGCAGATGAGGAAAAGCTTCAGGCAGACAACGAGTATCCGCTGCTGGATGCGCATAAGGTACAGCATGCTTCCTTTGTAAAGGCCGTGAACGAGCTGAAGGATATGCTGGACGAGGAGGAAGGCCCCAGCGAAGCTTTTGTAGAGGCTGTAAAGAAGAACATTGTGGAATGGCTGCTGAATCATATCTGTGTATGGGATAAGCAGGTGGCCCAGTTCATTAAAGAAAAATAAGAGAATAAGATGCGGCGTCAGCGCCGTGGTAAAGAGGCGGTATCCGGTGAATTACATTTCACGGATGCCGCCTTTTTGTCGTGCTGTGCTTCTTTGGAGAATACAGGCTACTCCTTTGGATAATATTTCTTTTCAAATTCATCCCAGGATCTGCTGAATTCATGGTTCATGAAGGCCTCCTTCAGGCCGGTGATCTGTTTTAAACGGATGACCTCATCCAAATCCATGCCCAGCTCCTGGCAGATTCTTTCGTCGGTCCAGCCGGAGCGGGTGAGATCCATGACAATCGCGCTCATGGGGCGGATGCCATGGGTCCCGCGGGCGCGGTTATGTCGGATGGTGGCTGCGATACGCTGGTCGAGGGGCTTGTTCAGGGTGGTGACGGGAAGGTAGCCGTGGACGCGCTGCTGGATGTCGGGATATTCCCGGGCCACCCGGTTGCGGTGGAAGCCGTCCACGATTTCACGGCTTCCGTTTCTCATGTCATAGGTTACGATGGGCATGGTGTAGCCGTCCTCCCGGATGCTTGTGTGCAGAAGGGTCATTTCGGGAGAAGCCACGTGGTTGGGGTTGTATTCGTTGGCCTGCACATTTTCCTGCCTGACCCAGAGCACGCAGTCGGTAGGCTCTTCCTGAAAAGGGCTGACCTGGGAGATTCCCTTCCTGATTTTGTTGATCGCTTCCACCTTTTCGGAAAAATCATCAATGGAGGTGATGTATTCCTGCAGTTCATCTATTAGTTGATTCAAATCCATTTTTGTTTCCTCTTTTGTTTCCTCTGTTGTATGTATGGGTAATCCGGGATCAGTTTTCCATGGTAATATAGCTGCCCCGGCGGGAAAGGCGGTGAAACCCTCTTTCGTCCAGCATGGCGATGAGCCTGGGGCTGGAGGTGACCATGCGCACGGTGGGGAAGGAGCGGAGCATGTCCTCCAGCATGAAGGTGCCGACGCCATACTGACGGAAGGCAGGAAGCACATATACGCCGGATATGGCCGTGTGCCGTTCCCTTTCCTCATGCGCATAAAAGCCTGCAAGCTTACCGTTTGCGAAAAACAGGCACCATTCCTTTTCCTCGGTATTTACCAGATAGGGCATCTCGTCCCGGTATTTTTTTTCGGCAAAGAACTCGCCCATAATAGAATAAAAGGCGGCTTTGTCATAGTCTTCTTTAAACTCCCTCTTTTGCAAATTCATCTTCAATCCTCCCGGCAGCCTCCCTGAGCTGCTTATTTGTGGACTGGATATCCCGCCGGATGATGCCGGCATATTTCTTTTTCAGCTCAAACAGGCGTTTTACATCACCCTTGGTTTCACTGAAGCTGAGCCCTGACATCCAGAAATCATTTTTTTCTATGGCGCGGGCAACGCGTTTCCAGTAAGGAGCCTGGCGGAAGCCCTGGATATTCCATTTATCGTCGGGCATGGCATCTGCGGTGATGCCGGCCTCCTTTTCCCACCAGGCCAGGAATTTTTTGATTTTACGGTAGTAGTGATCTCTTACCTCAGGAGCGTAGAGGCCCAGGCTTTCCAGGAGGAATACGGCGTACTGCTCCCAGGTCATGCCGTCGGGCTTTTCCGATTTAATATTCCCAAGAAGGCTGGTGCGGCAGTAGATGTTGCCGAAATTCACGCCCTCTACCCGGTAGAGCACTTTTTCCCAGGTTTCCGGCTCCAGGGAGCGGAACTGATCCAGTCCCTTGCGCTGGTCGTCGCCGTAGGGCTGGCAGAGCCGCTGCTCGCTGAGGGGCACGCCGTTTTTGTACATCAGTTCATAGATGTAGTTGAATTTCAGGTCAAACCGGGCTACGGCGGTCCAGTCATCGGCGGCGGACCAGTCGTAGAGCGGGTAAAAATTATAGCAGTCAATCGGCTTGTCATGGATTTTGACCCGCGTGGTCCAGGGGTAATCCTGGAAACGTTCCTTGGAGGAGCTGATAATGGTACGGAACCGGTTCAGGCTTTCGTCGGAGCGGATGCCGATGCCGGCGGCTGCAGTGCCTTTGCGGGCGGTGCAGAACCATTGGGCGAAAAAGAGGATGAACTCTTCAAATTCCATGCCTCTTCGGAACCAGGTCCATTCTTTTGGGTAGCTGTCCTCCGTTATCATAATCACGTCCTCCCTGTCGGGAAGGGGGCGCACCCATTTTTCCTTCTGTTTCTTATCCCAGCAGATCCATTTGGGGCGGATGGCGGAAGCGGCGTTTCGCAGGGATAGCGGCATGGCTACCCAGTACCAGGCGTCCACCACATCCGCCGTACAGCGTATAAGCTCGTCCACGTGGTCAATGGTTGCCTGGTACTGGGCCTCCAGATCAATGTAGAGGACTGAGATTTTTTTCCCGGTCCGGCGGGCGGCGCCGGCGGCAAGCTGCAGCATGATGGAGCTGTCTTTTCCTCCGGAAACGCTGAAATAAATGTGATCGAAATTTTTATAAATGATATCGTACCGCTCCATAGCGGCTTCATATACGTTTTTATCCCGGTATATTTTAGGCATGGCGGGGTTCCTCCAAATCATCGCAGTCCATCAGGCTCCGGCTTGGCTGCCGGTAAAATACCCATTCCGCGATTCCATTTTTGTTTTCCATGTTTTTAATGTCGTTTCTGAAGGCTTCCAGAAGCTTTTCCTTCCTGTACAGGCAGCTGAGGATTCTTTCATCCAGGGTGTTATAGGCACAGATATCCCGGATGCGGATGTCCTGATCCTGGCCGATCCGGTGGATACGGTCCTCGCTTTGCAGGCGGGTGGCCAGATCCCAGCCGTTGGAATAGTAGATGATATTATGGCAGAACTGCAGGTTAAGGCTGTAGCCCGCGCAGTCCCGGTTGGCAATGAGGAAGGTGGCGGATTCCCTGAATTCCTCCAGGTTACGGAGCCTTTTTTTCATAGGAAGGGAACCGTCAAAGCGCGCCACGTTTTCCGGGCCGTATTTTCTGGAAAGGATTTCACACAGCACATCGATTTCATAGGTATAGTTGCAGAAAATGATGTATTTGTTCCGGTTGTCAAGTACGGTAAGCAGGCGCTGCAGCCGGGGATTATCCGTAGGCTCCGCAAAAAAGGGCGAGGTTACGATATGCTCATAGCCGGATACTGCGCTTTTGCGGAAGTTCACACGGAAGCCGCTTGTTACGGCCTGCAGACCTGAAAACAGCCGGTATATTGTCTCAGGATGCATTTCGTTGAGGTGAAACAGCAGGGTGTCGGCCACGCTGTTGTAATGGGCGTTCTGTTCCGGGGTGAGCGGAAAGTAGTTAATGGTATATCTTTTATCAGGAAGCACGAGGCAGTCCTTTTTGGTAACCTGCACGGTGTAGGGGGATATTTTTCTGGCAAGATAATCCGTATTCAGACAACGGATGATTTTCTGCGGAATTTCCGGATCAAATTCAATGTGGTTGGCGGCGAAGGACCAGTAGGTTTTATAGCCCAGGATCCTCCAGTCAAGCACATGGAACTGCGCATACAGGTCGGCCTGGTTTTTGGAAATGGGCATGCCGTTGAGAATCAGCTTGTATTCGCATCGTGAGGACAGCCGGTCTATGTTCTGTGTCCTGTAGGCGTAGGGATTTTTAATAAGAAGGCTTTCATCCACCACGAGGTAGCAGGCTTCCCGTTCAGTGAGCAGCTGGAGATAGCTGTTGGCATGAAGGCTTCGGGAAAGTGTCTCAATGCCGCATATGGTAATTTTCTCAAGCATTTCCCGGGGGGACTGCTTGATGAGCTCATCCTTCAGGTTCTGCTTGGTGGAACAGGGGCAGAGCCACAGGATGTGGGTGACCTTTCCGGCCTTCAGCCGGAGCCGGCAAAGCTCCAGCGCAGTGATGGTTTTGCCTGTGCCCTGTTCCATGAACAGGGCGCCCACCTTGACCTTTTTCAATTTTTCTACCGCATTCTCCTGGTAGTCCAGGAGCTTGTTTGTCAAATGCATAATCAGTCACTATCCGCCAGATCATCCAGAATGGCTCCGGAGGATTCCAGTATTTTGTGCAGGTTGTTGATATCTTCCGTCGGTTTTGGAGGCGCCGGGGATACGCGGGGCGCGCTGTCCAGAGTCAATCTGTAGGACTCAAGAAGCTCCCTGGCCTCCGGATCAAAGCGGAATCCGTACATTTCCGCAAAATCCTCCAGTTCCTCATAATGCGACGGCTCCAGGAAGATGCCGCCGGAGTGGAAGTTGGAGGTGGGTATTTTTTTCAGGTTCACAGAGATTTCCCTGGGCATATTGGGCGATATGGCAATGTAAAAGAAGCTGCCTTTTTTGCTTTTGCTGATCCAGCGTTTATGTTCAGGAAGAAAATTGCCGGTAATGGCCTGTTCACGGGCTTCGCGGTCCGCTATGGATACGGTGAAGCCGTTTTTGAGCAGAAGATTGCCAAGTTCGGCGGCACGGTCGCAAAAACGGCCGCGGCAGGCATTCAGCCTGCGGTACCAGCAGCTTCCGTTCCATTCATAATCCATATCCCGGATAATTTCCCGGAATCGGTCGTTTTTCTCATAAATGGCCAGGATCTCGCTGTCATCCCCCCTGATTTCCACGATGCCGGCGTACTGCGGAGCATGGGGGGCAATAATGGAATCCTTGGAAATAAAGCCGGGATCGGCGCTGCTTTCCTCAGGGCGGCACCATTTCTTCCATTCCAGATATTCGGGAAGAAGCTGCTCCAGGTTGCACAGATCCTTATTGAAACGGTTGTTAATCCAGTAGGCTGCCTTTGTTTTTTCATGAATGAGATATTGGACGATTTCCTGGAATATCACAGGAAGTTCCCCGGCATTTAATTCGATGGGAGTCAGCGCTTCGTAGGTCATACGCCTGACGACCAGATCGACATTCCGCGGGTTATCGATAAAGGCCTGCAGACGGGTCAGCGCTTCCACGCGGAGAGTTTCCGCCCAGGTCACCTGCTTCCGGCTGCCCTCAAGCGGCGGCAGCTCCATGCGGGCGGCTGCCTTCCTGGCGGCGGCGTTCTGCTCGTTCCGGCTTTGCAGCAGCGCTTCCCTGCAGCATGCCGGGCAGAGGCCGGAAAACTTGTACTCTCTCATTTTTTCCCTGTTCTTCAGAGGCCCGATAATGTTTATGTAGCCTTCATGCCCACAATAAAAAGTACCGGAATACCATGCCATATAGAGCTCCCCCTTTTATCCGTTGACGAAATTCTCTTTCTTTTGCAAAGCAAAAGCGGGCTTCCTGAGGGCAGAGGATTTTCCTCCCTGTCCCGGACGGATAATCTTTGCTGTATTACTGGTTTGCCGTACCCTTCCATGCACATAGTTACCAGAGTTTCTACTACCAATTTTTGGTAAATCTATTGTAATCCATCCGAAAATTATAGTCAATTGAATTGTAAAATACTGGAAAAAGTTATCCCATCGTTTATTTTTTTGCCGGTTATTGAAAATTTTTGCCGATGTTTTGCCAAAATTAAATATAAAAATATACGGAATAAAACAACTGTGAAATAGAATAAAAACAGGGAGCTTCTGTCGGCCGGTTGGTTACGGCCGGCGGAAGCTCCCTGCAGATGTTCATTTTATGTGATTCAGCCAGGCGGAAATGAATGGTAAGATTATATTGGAAGGATTACGCACTTGTATATCCGGGACAGCTGGTTTCAGCTGATTTGCGGCGGCCCCGCTTTATAGGCCGCCGGAGCCATTCCCGTATACGCCTTAAAGGCCCTGGAAAAATAAAAGGGATCGGAAAAGCCGCAGGAAAGCGCCGTGTTTTTCACGGAGAAGCCCATCTCCAGAAGCTTTTTCCCCTGCTCCAGACGGTAATGGGAAATATACCCATTGGGAGACACCCCCAGTTTTCCGGAAAAAAGACGGTAAAGCGTGACCCGGTTCACATGCATGGCAGTGCAGAGCCGCTCCACGTTAAAGTCCGCCTTATGATAATTACCCTGAATCAGCAGCAGCGCGGTGGACAGCCGATCATCCTCCTTACGGGCGGGAACCTGCGGCGCCGGAAAAATATCCCCGTAAACACCAAGAATCGCCAGCAAAAGCCCGTTTGCCTCCCCCTTTCCCCGGGAAAGAAAATCCAGCCGCCCAAGCCTGTCAAACAAAGGAAGAATATCCTCTGCACCAATCACAGGAGCAACCGGCCAGGAGAAAGAGAATCCGGTACGTGACAATAGCCGCCCGATCTCCTTCCCCGTAAAATCCACCCACGTATACTCCCAGGGATCCTCCGGGTCCGGATAATAAAAAAGCTCCGTATAAGGGTACAAAAGGAAGCTCTCCCCCGCCGTAATCCGAAACCGTTTTCCTCCGCACTCCAGAAACCCCGCGCCCCGGATCACATAATGAATAATATAAAAAGCCCTGACCCCTGGCCCCCAGGAATGCAGATCCGAACAATCCTCCCGGCCATACCCCACAAGCCGCACCGTTTCCTCCGAATACCCTTCCAAGGTCAACCCTCCCTTCCTCATTTTTGAATCTTCCAAAATGAACGAAAAGTACATGCTTTTGCAACCAAATTATATGGAAATGTTCTTAAAATCCATTCTATAATAAAAATGTCTGAAGCCTGCGGCGATGCCGTGCGTTCTGTCTGCGGCGGGGATCGGCGGGGCGGTTTTCCAGCGGCTCCCGATCCC